>JAJEAZ010000030.1 GCA_022824105.1 Alphaproteobacteria bacterium | reverse complement strand
CGGCAGCGCGTTGTAGGCGGTGACGCTCATGAGCTGCGGGCAGAAGACCGAACCCAGCGCCATGCCTTCCGTGTACCACTTGGCGACTTCGTGATGCCTGTAGGCGCCGAAGGCGTAGCTGTAGGGGAAGGTCATCACCTGAATGGTGCCGCGCTCGAGCGCCGTGTAGCTTTCCGACGCCGTCACCGTGGTCGGCACTGCGCCCAGCTTGTCGAAGAACTGACCGATGCCGCCGAGGCCGCGGACACGCAGGCCCTTGAAGTCCGCCGCGCTCCGCGGCGGGTCGCCCACGCCCATCGCCTCATATTGCGGCAGGATGCCGGAGAAGATCGGGATGGCGTTCCAGCGCTTCATCTCCTTCTTGAACTCCGGATGCCCGATGAAGTCCTCATGCACCTTCGCCTGCACCGTCAGGTCGGAGATCGGCAGGAAGGGCAGGTCCAGCACCGTGCCGGCCGGGTTCTTGCCGGGATGGTAGGAGGTGCACATCATCGCGGCTTCGTGGCTGCCGATCTTGATGCCGTCGATGTTCTCTTTCGAGGGCGAGATCGCCTCGCCGTAATGGATCTTGAGTTTGAAGTTGCCGCCCGATTTCTCGGCAAGGTACTCGCTCATCGCGTCAATGCCCTTGGTAAAGGCGCGCGGCTTGCCCCAGGCGGAGAAGTTCCAGAGCACCTCATCTGCGGCGGAAGCGGACATGGCGACGCCTCCCACCATGGCCACAGCGGCGACGCCGCATGCCAGACGCACGATCTTCATGTTTGCACTCCCTTGATCGGTTGTCCCCTCGGGCCGGCAACACGCACCGGCCTGACGCCTGAACGAGCTTCCAAACTCGTCAGTCTCCCAACATAGCAAGAGCGCCCGCAGACTCGCAACCCGGTCGGACGCGGGCGTCGCGAGGGCGGCGTCCGGCCCTGTATCGGTGCGGGTTAACCCGGGCAGCGCGCTTTGGTAGCGTTCGGGCATGGAAACGCCGGAAAGCAGCACCGCCGCCGGACGCCTGGCAGCTGTGACGGGCCGCATTGCGGCGGCAGCCGGCGCTGCCGGGCGCGACGCCGGCTCGGTCCGGCTGGTGGCCGTCTCGAAGCTCCAGCCTGAAGCGCGCATCGAAGGGGCGCTGGAGGCCGGACACCGGCTGTTCGGCGAGAACCGCGTGCAGGAGGCGGAAGCGCGCTGGCCGGCGTTCAGGGAGCGGTTTCCCGATATCGCGCTGCACCTGATCGGCGGATTGCAGACCAACAAGGTCCAGGCGGCCGTGAGGCTGTTCGACGTCATCGAAACGGTGGACCGGCCGCGGCTTGCGGCCGCGCTGGCGCGCGAGTTCGAGCGGACGGGCAGGGCGCTTCCCTGCTTCGTGCAGGTCAATACCGGCGACGAACCGCAGAAGGGCGGCGTGGCTCCGGCCGGGCTCGACAGCTTCCTCGACCGGTGCCGGACGGAATACGGCCTGGATGTGGTCGGGCTGATGTGCATCCCGCCTGCCGAGGATCCGCCGGGACCGCATTTCGCCTTCCTGCGGGAGGCGGCGCGGCGCAACGGGCTGGCAGGTTTGTCGATGGGCATGAGCGCCGATTTCGAGACGGCGATCCGCTTCGGCGCAACCCACGTGCGAATCGGCAGCGCCGTCTTCGGTGCGCGCGGCTGACGGCGGTTGTCGGGGGCTTGCCGGCATCGCCTCGATCACGGAGTTGTGATACCGTCCGCACGGAAATTCCCTCCCGGAGACGCGGATGCCGCGCACGATTCTGCTCGTGGACGACGACGAAACGCTGCGCAACGTGCTCGCGGAGCAATTGTCGTTTCACGGCGAATTCGAGACGCAGGAAGCCGGCACGGCGGGAGAGGCGTTCGCCGCCATGGGTTCGGGACAGTTCGACGCCGTGATTCTGGACGTTGGCCTGCCGGACATGGACGGCCGCGAGTTGTGCCGGGCGATGCGGAGCCGGGGCGTAAGGATTCCCATCGTGATGCTGACCGGGGTGGACACGGATGCCGACGCCGTTCTCGGCTTCGATGCGGGGGCAAACGACTATGTTGCCAAGCCGTTCAGGTTCGAGGTGCTTCGGGCCCGGCTGAGGGCGCATCTGCGCCAGTACCAGCAGAGCCATGACGCCTCGCTCGATATCGGCGGATACAAATTCCGGCCCGCCTACAAGCAGCTTCTCGACCCGGACAACGACAAGACGGTGCGCCTGACCGAAAAGGAAACGGCAATCCTGCAATATCTTTACCGGGCCGGCGGAGCGACCGTCAGCCGGGAGACGCTGCTGCGGGAGGTCTGGGGCTATCGCCCGGGCGTGACCACGCACACGCTGGAAACCCATATCTACCGGTTGAGGCAGAAGATCGAGCGCGGACCGCCCCATACGCGGCTCCTGGTGACGGAGCCCGGCGGCTACCGGTTGGCGTCCTGAGTTGACGGAGCCTTTCGAAGTCCGCTTCCGCGGCGTGCGAGGGAGCATCGCCTGTCCAGGGCCGGCGACGGCGGGCTATGGCGGCAATACGGCCTGCGTCGAATTGCGCTGCGCGGACCGGCTCATCGTCATCGATGCCGGGACGGGCCTGAGGGAGCTGGGCGCAGAACTGGCCGGCCAGGGGCCGCTCGAAGCCGACATATTGCTGAGCCACACCCATCTCGACCACATAATCGGCCTGCCTTTCTTCACGCCGCTCTTCGATGCCCGCAACAGCTTCGCGCTGCGCGCCGGCCACCTGGCGGGCCGGGGCGGCGTGCGTCCCGTGCTGGAGCGGATGCTGTCGCCGGAACTGTTCCCGGTTCCGCTGGAGGGTTTCGCGGCCGAATTGCGCTGCATGGACTTCCACGCCGGAGAGGCTTTCGCACTCGGGGGCGGCGTTCATGTCCGCACCGCGCCGCTTGACCACCCGGGCGGCGCGACAGGCTACCGGGTGGAATATGGCGGGCGGTCCGTTTGCTATGTCAGCGATACGGGCCATAAGGCCGGGGAGCCCAACCGGGACATTCTGGGCCTCATCGAAGGCGCGGATGTCGTCATCTACGACGCCGCATTCACCGAGGAGGAATTTGCGCGCCATCCGCACTGGGGGCATTCGACCTGGAACGAGGGCGTGAGGCTCTGCGACGCGGCGGGAGCGGGCAGGCTGGTGCTGTTCCACCACGACCCGCGCCGCGACGACGAGGCGGTGGACCGGCTGGCGGCGGAGGCGGCCGAACGCCGGCCGGGCACGCAAGCCGCGCGGGAAGGCATGGTGCTGAGCCTGTAGGGCGCCGGCGGCTTCGGCGCACGATCCGTTCCGGCTTGTCTGCGATGCGCCCGCCGACCCGGCCGCGCCTCGTTCGTCATCCCGGACTTGATCCGGGACCCCCGCCCTGCGGTCGCTGTGATACAGTCGCTGCGGGAAACGAGAGACGGGGGAAACGCGACCCATGCCCGACGATCTTGCGGATATCCGCAGCCATATCGGCACCCGGCAGGCCGATAGCGATGTCGCGAACGCCGCACCTGTGCTGCTGTTCCAGAAAACGCTCGGGCGCAGCGACCTGGAGCCGGCGGAGGGCGCCGCGATCCCGGCCGGCTGGCACATGCTCCTATCCTAACCACCACATCCGGCAGGTCTTCAGACCTTCAGGAGCCGGAGAATTGTGCTCGGTTAGCTCACTACGGTCAAGGGTTTAAAGAAAGCGGGCAGCGGAAGTCACGTTCCGCTGCCCGATCTTAGCCCGAAAATCGGACTGTTGCTTCAGTCCCCAACACGCAATTCAGGACCTTCCGAAGCCGTTGCAGACGCGGAAGGTAACCCCCCCGGTCTGCCCAGTCAAGCCGGTGAAGCGAAAAAAGTGGGGATCGAGGCATGGACGACGCCGAGCGTCGAAAAACATGTCAAATCAAGACGCTACCGCCCGCCCCGGAGGCGGCGACTCCCCACGCGGCCCCAACCCCTCGGGCTGCCGCAGCGAACGCCCCGAACACGCCGTCGCCCGCGAGGCCGCCGAAGCTTGGACCGGCCTCGAGGGCGGCCTGAACCACAAGGCCCTTCTGGACATGCTGGAGATCAGTGCCGTCGCAGAGAGCTTGTCTCTACGCAAGCAGCACATCTCCTACATGCGCTGCATATTCCGCAAGGCGCGGTCCGACGATTTCGCCCCAGGCGACTGGCCTCCCGTGGTCTGGATGACCAAGAGCAAGATCGCCGGCGATCTGGGATTGAAGCCCCGCGCCGTCTCCAACATCGAGGACGACCTGGCGCGCGCCGGCTTCATCTACTGGACCGACAGCGCGAGCCGCCGGCGCAACGGCTGGCGCGACCCGGAGACCGGGCGCATCGCCTGCGCCTACGGGGTGAACCTCGCCCCCTTCGCGGCCAGGGCCCACGAAATCGAAGCGACCTTCCGGGCCGTGCAGCAGGAACGGAAGGATTGCCAGGCGCTCGTCTACGAGATCGCCGCGATCCGCACCCGTACCCTGATCCGGCTGAAGGCCGCGCTTCGTTCCGGCGCCGTCAGCGACGCTTCCATTCCGGAGTTGCTCGACCGGGTGACCACGTTGCCGACCGGCCGCACCATGGCCTGCTGGAGCCTTGCCCCGCTCGAGGAGCTCGCCGCCGAGGCCCGCTCGATCGAGGCGCGCGCCAAAGCCGTCACCCATCCCGACCGGGCCGGCGAAACGCCCCCTCCGAACGACGGGAATTCGTCTGAAATTTGCAGCCTGGGCTGCACTCCGGAGTCAGGGTCCATTACAATTACAAACCAATACCAAGATAGTAATCTTGCAGCGGCGGACCGGACCGCCGAGCCCAAACCTGATACGCAACCCGCCGCCGCCCGCCCATGGCCGGAAAGAGGGGATTGTAGTCGCGAAGCGGCCGGCGAGGCCCCGCCGGCGAAGTTCCCGCCGGCCTGGCTGATTCTGGACTCCCTCCCCGACTCCTTCGCCCAGCACCTGCCGGATCGGACGATGCCGAACGCGGAGGATTTCCGGATAGCGGCCAACTTCGCCCGCAGCCGTCTCGGGGTCTCGCCGAGCGCCTGGCGCGACGCTTGCCAGGTCATGGGGCCCGACGCCGCCTCGTTCGCGGTAGCCGTTGTCGCTTCCCGCGCCGATGCCGGCGAGGTCCGAAGCGCCGGCGGCTATCTCCGCGGCATGGTCGCAGCTGCCCGCAAGGGAGAGCTGGATCTCGGAAGATCGCTCTGGGGTCTTGTCGGCCGCGCGGACGAGGCCGCCAGTCAGCCGGACGAAGCCTCTCAGCTTCCTGTTCAGACCGAAATCGCGGCCACGACGCCTGACCACGCTTTCGCCGGAGCCGGGTCCGAGGATGAGGAAGCGTCATTCAGCGGAGAGGCGCCTTCCAACCCCCCGGCGCCCGCCCTGGAGGAGATCGAGCCGATCGTTCCGTGGAGCATCCGCCGCTGCCTCACGAGCAGCCCGGACAGCCCGCGCCGATGGCTTCACCTCATGCATGCGACGCTGACGGTTTGCACCGGCCGGCTTTCGGTTTCCGGCTCCGCCTGGCGCGGCGCGATGGACACGCTCGGACTGCACCGCACCACGGCGATCGGCATCATCCTCGCGGCGATAACGGAACGCCACCCCGACCCCGACTCCGCGGACCCGGAAACCGTCTTCCTTCACCTGGTCCGCGAGGAGGCGGTCCGGCCGGGCTCCGTGATCGAGCATGTCCGGCTGCTGCAGCAAGAAAACCGCGACGACAGCCGGCTGGACCCGGTCCCTCCCCAAAGCCGTTCCCGGCACTCCCCTCCATGAGCGCCGCCATGAACATGACGGGCGCCCCAAGTGACCGCTGGCGTCACCCGCGACTTCGGCCGATACCGCACCCGCTGGCGCCGCGTACGCGTCCGCAGCCCGCCGAGCCCCCCCGCCGACTGCCTCCCGACCCCAAGGTCACGCACGACCCGCAGGGCGATCCCCTGCCCAGCATCGACGACATCAGCGGCTACTACGCCGACCTTGTCGAATGGAGTCCCTGCCCCTGCGACCCCTGGGACGAGTGGGGATGGTCGTCCGTCATCTTTCTGGTCCATTACTACGCGCCCGAGTATCTCGGGATCCATGAAGCGGGCTGGCGCTGTCTCGTCCGGTCCACGGACGCGCATACCGCCGCCTCGGCCCTCATCTACCTCGGCTGGTGCCTGAACGCTCCGCCTCCACCCCCCGGCGTCCCGCAGTTCGTCGAGCATATCTGCCAAGCATTCAACACCCCCTGCCAGGCTTCAGACCCGCATGTCCGCGCGGTCAACACAATCCGGAACGCCATAGACCGCAAAATCATCGACAGCCTTCCCGAAAGCGGACCGGTTTTCTTCTCCCCTCTCAAGCTCCCCCGGTTGCAGGACATCCAGGCGATCTGGCCCCCGTCCGGCCACAGAAACCGCCTGGGCCGCGTCCCCTCCCTTCGGAGATACGCAGACTGCGATCATCCGGACTGGCTGCTCATCTTCAATACAGGGGAGCGCGTCGCCAGAGAGCGTCTCCTGATCCGACCGGAAACCTGGGCCCGGGCCGAAAGCATGATCGGCCCCCAGCTGACCGCAATTACGGCTTTGGCGGTCTTCGCCGAGCGGACACAGGCGCCTGCAACGGAGAGGTTCCTTGAGCTCGTCCAGCGCGAGTCCTCCCGCCCCGGCTATCTCAGGAACGGCCTCAGGCCCCGCCGATCAATTCTGTCCCGCCCGCCTCTCGGGCAACCACGACCCCAATCCTGAGGAGTTCGACATGACCGAACCCGACATCTACGCCGTGATCTCCCAGAAGGGCGGCTCCGGCAAAACCACGATTTCCACGAACCTCGCTGTCGAGGCCTGTCTGGCCGGAAAGAGGGCGATGATCGTCGACACCGACCCCCAAGGCTCATCCGGGACCTGGAGCGATATTCGCGACACGCCGTTCCCCGAGGTCATCACGACGCAGCCGAGCCGGCTGCCCAGGGAGATCGGCAGGGCTGCCGAGAGCGGCTTCGAGGTCATCATCCTGGACACCCCCGGGCACACCGACATGTCGATGCTGACCGCGGCCCAGCACGCCCGCCTGGTCATCATCCCGTGCCGGCCGCAGGTCTTCGACCTCGCGTCGATCCGGATGAGCCTCGACGTCTGCCGCATGGCGCAGACTCCCGCGGTCATCGTCTTCTCCGCGGCGCCGACGCGCGGCCACCGGCCGATCAGCGTCGCCAGGAACCTGCTGGCCCACGAGGACGTTCCGATCCTGCCGGTGATGCTCTGTCAGCGGACCGCCTTCGCCCACGCATCCTCCTACGGCCAGGGAGTAAGCGAGTTCGCACCGCGCAGCCCCGCGGCAGTCGAGGCACAAGCGCTCGCCGCTGCCGTCTTCGCCTGGCCCGAACCCGCGCTCACTGTCGTTTCGGCCGCATCCTGATTCCAGCGGAGACCTTTCATGAGCAGCGTTACCAAGCTCGACGAGAAACTGGGGCGGGCCATGGCCACCGCCCCCAAGGGTCTGGCAGAGGCCGAAATCCCGAACGCCGTTCAGCACCGCCGGTCACTACCCACCCCGATCGACATGATCGAAGTCGAGGACCGGCTTCGGGCCGTCGACGAGGGGGCCGTGGAACACATCGCAGAGTCCATGGAACAGCGGGGCCAGATTTACCCGATCCAGATCACCACGATCGAGCCGGGCCGGTTCCGCCTGGTCACCGGCGCCCACCGCGTCGCGGCGGCCCGGAAGCTCAGCTGGACGCACATCGAGGCATTCCTCGTCGACGACCTCGAGGAGGAAGAGGTCAGGCTTCTCGAAATCGACGAGAACCTGTGCCGGGCGGAGCTCAATGCGATCGACAAGGCCCACTTTTTCGCCAGGCGCAAGGAGATCTACCTGCGCCTGTATCCAGAAACTCGGAACGGGGGAGACCGCAAGAGCTTGGAATACCGAAATAATATCAGATGGCCGAATCGGCCAACTGATCCCGGCAGCCCGAACTTGCCTGCGAGTCGTCCACGGCCGTATGCGGAGGATACCGCTGCTTCGACACCGTGGTCCCCCCGCGTCATTCGACGCTACACCCGTATTGGTGAGCGCCTCGACCCTGCGCTCCGCGAGGCTCTTGCGGCTACCCCAATCGGCCGTCGTACGCGAGACTTGGAAACCATCGCCGACATGAAGCTGGACAAGCAGCAGGACCTGCTGCAGCGGCTGCAAACCGCGCCACAACCTCCCCAGTCCCTGTCGGCCCTCATGGCGGACCCCCACCGACCGTCCTCTCCCCGAAAGACAGACCTGGACCGGCTGACCGCGCTCTGGACCAAGTCGTCCGCGAGCCACCGGCGCCAATTCCTCGAATACCTCTGGAACGAAGCGTCCGAAGCCGAGCGCGACGAATTCCGCGAATGGCTCGCCGAGCCGGATACCCAGCCATGACCGCCCCTGCCGAGGTCGACGCGGGCCTTCACCAGCCCGGCCTGACTGCGCTGGACCGCCTCCGCCTGTCGCTGCAGCGCGAGCGCGCCGCCAGGAACCGAGCGCGGATCGACACCGCACTTCTGGACGCACTCGCGGACACACCGATTGGCAGCCGGGAAACGGACCTGGAGCGCATCGCCGACATGGACGCTGATGAACAACAGGAACTGTTGAGGTGCCTGCAAGCTGCGAAGCAGCCTCCTGCCACCCTGTCCTCTCTTCTGTCGGACCGGGAGGCGCTCGCGCCAGCTCCAAGCAATGTCGAAGCCTTCAAGCGCATCTGGCGCAAGTCGTCCCGGTCCGAGCGCCGGGAATTCCACAAATGGCTCACCAACCAAGGAGACTGCTCATGACCACCCTTGCCGAAATCGACGCACGCATTCGCCAGCCCGGCCTGACCGTGCTGGACCGCGTCGAGCTGCTGATGCAGCGCAAGCGCGCCTACTACGCCCACTCCCCCACGATAACCCCTCACGAGTTGATCGACGCCGTGGACAGCCGTCCTGATCTGCAGCCTCTCGACGGCGCCCTGCTCCTGCGGCTGATGCGAAACGCATGCCGCGGCACCCTGACGTCCGCCGAGCTGGAAGAAATCCTCGACGAGCTCGAACAGGCAGAGAAAGACTGATGGACGCTCCGGCCGCCACCCCTGTCGTCATGCGGGAGGAGCCCCGCCAGACCGTCTTGCTGGAGCTGGACCGGATCGATCTCGGCCAGCGCCTCCGTACGATAAACGGCGGCACCGTCCAGCATCTGGCCGAGAGCATGAAGATCCACGGTCTCCAGTATCCGATCCAGGTGCGCATGGACGGCGAGCGCTATGCGCTCGTCTCCGGCGCCCACCGGCTTCAGGCCGCGCGCCACCTGGCCTGGCCGCATATCGAGGCTTTCGTCCTGGACCTGCTCGACGAGGACACGCTGGCGCTGCTGGAGATCGACGAGAACCTGATGCGCGCGGAGCTCAACCCGCTCGACCGCGGCGTGTTTCTGGCCCGTCGCAAGGACATCTACGAGCGGCTCTATCCGGAGGCCCGCCGCGGGGGCGACCGCAGAAGCTCCGCCTACCAGGGCCAGAACGACGACGGCTCGCACCGCGGCTTCGTCGCGGAGACCGCGTCCTTCACGCCGTTCTCGCCCTGGACGATCCGCCGGGCGCTGCGCATCGGGGAGAAGATCATTCCCGAGCTGCGCGAAGAGATCGCCATGACGGCCATCGCGTACCGCGAAGGCGACCTGTTCACCATTTCCGGCCTGGACGACGACGAGCAGCAGGTCCTGCTGGAGGACCTGCAGAGCGCCGAGTACGAAGTCCGGAAGCTCTCCGACATCCATCCGCGCCGGGAACCGGAAGAGGAGGAACCTCCGGAGGAGCCGCCGGAGGAACCGCCCGAACCGGCGTCGGAGACCGGGCCCGAGAAGACCGTTCTCGAACGCGTACAGACTATCTGGTTCTCGGCCACCGAAGAAGAACGGCAGGACATCGTCGCCTGGCTCGAACTCGTGAAGGAGCAGGCCGGCGCCGGACAGGCCGCCGGGTCCTGACTGTCCTGCCCGGACTGACGATGCACTCACCCCTTGCAACCGGCGCGGCGACGCGTTATGCTCCCTTCCTGATCGAGCCGGCTGTCAGGCCAGCCGCTGGCGCCGGAAAAATCAAAGTTGGTACAACCCTCACTTTGATTTTCAGGCCCCGCACCGATCAAAGTTGGTACAACCCTCACTTTGATTTTTCCGGCGCGGACGGCGCAGGGTTTCCTACGTTCCTGACGCATTTGTTCCGTTTTTGTGCTCTCGAACGCCGCCGGACCCGGCGTCTATAGCGTGCCATGTCCTGCAACGCCTCAGCCTCGTCTTCCCGCTCCTGCGCCGCGATCTCCGCTTCCCTGGTCCCGTCCACCCTGGCCGGATCGATCCGCCCTTCGGGGAATGTAGGCGGATCGTCGGGATCAACCATGACACGCGTTGTGCTCATAGTCCGCAACCTCCCTGGGACTCGTCCGGCGTCAGGGCCAGAGCGCGCCCAGCGGGAAGGTCACGGCCTCGAAGGGCGGAAAGGACACCGGATCGTCGTTCCTTGCCGAGCCGGCCGGCGTCCAGGCACCGTCCTGCAAGGCGAACGCCTCCAGCGTCCTGGCCGCCGGATCGACGAACCAGAGGTAGGCGACACCCTCTCGCGCATAGACCGGGCGCTTCTCTTCGAGGTCGAACTTCCGCGTCGAGGGGGAAAGGACCTCGCACACCCAGTCCGGCGCCAGCGCGCACCAGGGCGTATCGGGGTATTCGGGCATTCGCTCGCGACGCCAGCCGGCAAGGTCCGGCACCAGAACATCCTCGCCGAAATGGAGCTCGGGCTCAGCAACGATCCACCAGCCGCCGGGGCCGCCTCGCCCCTTCTGGAACGGACTGACCAGTTCGTCGCCAAGGGACAACCCCGCCAGCGCATGCGGCATAGCCGGCCTCGGCTGCGTGTACAGCGCGCCTTCGACGATCTCCGCAACCATGTGCGCCGGCGCGTCCAATACGTCCTGGTAGCTGGCCCTGCGGGCCGGACCCTGTCGCCGCAATGCCCGCTGGGCATTCATGCCGTCAGCTCCGGTGATGATTACCGATCCCATGCTACGCCTGCATCGCCTGCCTGTCACCGTCACCACGATATCGCTGCGACTTCCCGGGCCGGGCATTCATTCCCTCGGCCGGAAAGCTCTTCCGATCCGGGCATTCCATATTTCCGCCAGCATTTCCGCTCTCGGCCGGCAGGAGAAGCGGACCGACGCGCCAACAGGCCCAAGGACCGCGACCACGCACCCATGAAGACGGCAACCGGCAGCCAGTCCAGCCGGTCGCCGCTCGAATGTCCCCCGAACAGGTAAACCGGATGTCCAGCAGCTTACCCCTCCCGGAATCCCCCGACTTCCCCTCGCGCTTCCGGCGCCTGACCGCCCTTCAGCAGGCTCAGGCGCTTGCCCGCGGCAAACGCCGTCACGAACGCAGATACGGAACACCGCCCCGCGGCGGAGACCGCCAGTCCGCGGCGTTTCGTGCGCGTCGCGAGCAAGAGGGCCACCGGCCCGATTACTCCCGTCCCGACCGGTGCGGCTTCACCAACTTCGCCGCCTGGCGTCTCGAATGCACCCCGCGCTCCATCCAGATCGCCGTGCGCATCGCGGAACGCATCCCGCCGGCGCTGCAGGCAACGCTTGCCGAAACCCCCATCGGGGACCGGAAGAAGGATCTGGTCCGGATAACCGCCATGAGCCCGCGACAACACACCCGCCTTCTGCAGGTGCTCAAGGACAGACCGGAGGCCGCCACTCTGGACGCGGTTCTCCGTTCGCCTCCAGGTGCCGAAGCAGCATGACGGCAGCGACACGCCTTCACACGCCAGGAGAACCCATGCCGACCCTCGCCGAGTTCATCTGCCGAGAGTCCCGCATCCCTATGCTCCCGGGGAGGCTGCCGCTGTGACCGTGCGTTTCGGCAAGCTCCACACGGAGCCGGACGGGTTCCTCCCCACCTGGGACCGGCGCAGCGTGCCCGTCTTCTGGGTGGTGCGGACCGGCAGGGGAGGCCATGTCCGCAACCTCCTCGGCGAGCTCGTCAAGCTGGGCCGGGGCAGAACCGAATGGCAGGCGACTACGCCGTTGCGATCCCACCTCCCGCGGCAGGCGCCGAAATATTTCAGCGCGGACCTGCGCCGCACCAAGTCGCAGGTCAGGAGACTGCTGGATCATGGCTGACGGCCCGCCCCCGGACCCGCAAGAGCCGGTCTGCCGCGAATGCGGCTACTCGGACCGGAACGCCGGCGCGGACGCACTCGACGGCCCAAACTGGTGGATCGAAGACGATCTCTGCTCCGCCTGCGCCGCGCGGATACAGGCCGCAGCGGATCCCGCCTATGCGGGCCTCTATGCCAACGACGGTCCGCCGGATCTTCCATGACCGGGAACCACTCGAACCCAGGAGTTTGAGGGAAGCCTCTTGGAGGCGAACCGAACAGACGGAGGCTATCATGGACGCCGCGACACTGCCGGATACCGACGAGCTCCTCCCGCCCGTCGCCCACACCATCTGGGACATGAAATACCGCTTCAAGGAGCGGGACGGCACGCCGGTCGACCGGACGATGGACGACACCCGCATGCGCGTCGCCCGTGCGCTGGCCGCGAACGACACCGAAGTGAAGATGTTCACCGACGCCATGCGCGGCTGGAAGTTCCTCCCGGCCGGCCGGATTCTCGCCGGCGCAGACACCGACCGCCAGGTCACCCTCATCAACTGCTTCGTGCTGGGCCGGATCGACGACAGCCTCTCCGGCATCCTGGACGGGCTGAAGGACGCGGCCACCACCATGCAGGCCGGAGGCGGGATCGGCCACGACTTCTCGACCCTGCGCCCGAAAGGCGCCCCCGTCCACCGCGTCGGCGCAGACGCCTCGGGCCCGCTTTCCTTCATGAACATGTGGGACTCCATGTGCCGGACGATCATGAGCGCCGGCAGCCGCAGAGGCGCGATGATGGGCACGATGCGCGTCGACCATCCCGACATTGAGGACTTCATCAACGCCAAGCGCGAGGCCGATCGCCTGCGCATGTTCAACCTCTCCGTGCTCGCTACCAACGCGTTCATGAAGGCGGTGGAGAACGACGGCAGCCACGAGCTCGTCTTCGACGGCCGGGTCTATCGGACCGTCTCTGCCCGCGCGCTGTGGGACCGCATCATGAAGGCGACCTACGACTGCGCCGAGCCCGGCGTGATCTTCATCGACCGGATCAACGCCGCGAACAATCTCCGGCACTGCGAGACCATCTACGCGACCAACCCCTGCGGCGAGCAGCCCCTGCCGCCCTGGGGCTCCTGCCTCCTGGGCTCGATCAACCTTGCGGCATTCGTCAAGGCGCCCTTCGAGGACGGCGCCCACATCAACGAAGGCGAGCTCGCCTGGACCGTGGGCACGGCCGTGCGGATGCTGGACCGCGTTGTGGATGCTTCCTTCTATCCGCTGGAACAGCAGCGCGAGGAAGCCCTCTCCAAGCGCCGCCTCGGCCTCGGCATCACGGGCCTGGCCGATGCGCTGGCGTTCATGGGCATCCGCTACGGCTCGAAGCTCGCCGCCGAGCGGACCCGGGACCTCGTTTCCACACTGCAGACAGCCGCATACCGCGCCAGCGCCGTCCTCGCCGGCGAAACGGAGCCCTATCCGCTCTGGGACCTTGAGCGTTTCCTCGAGACCGGGACTGCGCAGCAGCTCGACGGAAAGACGCTGGACTTTATCCGGAGCAACGGCCTTCGGAACTCGCACCTGACCTCGATCGCACCCACCGGGACAATCTCTCTGATCGCCGGCAACATCTCGGGCGGGATCGAGCCCGTCTTCGCGCACAGCTATACGCGCCGGGTCCTGCAGCCGGATGACAGCCACACCGAAGAGCAGGTCATGTCGGCCTCGATGGCGCTCTGGCGCCGGCTGAAGGGCGACGAGCCGCCTCCGGACTTCTTCGTCGATGCCGGCACCATCACGCCTGAGGACCATGTCCGGATGCAGGCCGCGGCGCAGGCCCATATCGACAGCGCGGTCTCCAAGACGGTGAACCTGCCGAAGGACATCTCCTTCGACGACTTCAAGGACGTCTACCGGCTCGCCTGGGAGTCCGGCTGCAAGGGCTGCACCACCTACCGGCCGAACGACATCACCGGCGCGATCCTGGTCGCGGACGGCGACGAGAACGGCGAGCCCGCCCCCGAGATCATGGACCGGCCTCTCGTCCTTCCCGGTCAGACCCGCAAGGTCAGCTGGCCCGGCAGCGATCACGCCTTCTACCTGGTCCTGAACCACTCGGAGGATGCGGACGGCACGAAGCGCCCCTTCGAGATCTTCATCAACACGAAGGACGCCCGCCACCATGCCTGGATCACGGCCGTCACGCGGATGATCTCGGCAGTCTGGCGCCGGCAGGGCGATGTCGGCTTCGTCGCCGAGGAGCTGATGGCCATAGCGGACCCGAATGACGGCCAGTGGGTCCGGGGCCGCGGCTGGGTCTCCTCACTCATCGCGCTGATCGGCATGGAGATCCGGGACTGGATGGTCGAGCTCGGCCATATCGATCCGGACGAGCCCCTGCCGCCGGTCAAGGCCGGACCGGCGCCCGGCGCCGAACGTCCGGCCGGGCCGGTCTGCCCCAAATGCCACCAGCCCGGGATGATCCACCAGGAAGGCTGCGACGTCTGCCCGTCGTGCGGCCATTCCAAGTGCGGCTGACCGCGTCACCCCGAGGACATCCCTCGCCGACAATGAGGAGCGCCTGAAATGAGAAGCCTGCCGTACGCCTCGATAGAGCGGCTCGTCGAAATCCGCGACCGCAAACCCGCCGCCTCTCCCGTCGGGCTGGCATCGGTCATTCGGTCCGGTCTTGCCCGGACCCAACTGACGCCGGCCGGCCTCTTCGCCTCGCGCACGGGTTTCGTTCCCTCCGAGCTGGACCTCACGCTGCTCAAAGCTCTCGAGCGCGGCTGTGTCTTGTCTGGCCGTGAATGGCAAAGCGATCTGCAGGGGAACCTCCGTTGGGCTCCCGACGCTTATCTCAGGCGATTCGAGCAACACGGTCTCGCGGTCCATACCCGGATACAGGACAACTACTACGACTTCCAAGCCACCGACGCCTGCCGCGACCTCGCAGTGGAGATGAACACGCGCTTCGGTGAGGGCTGGGCACGCGACCCCTCGCTTTGCGGCAGACGGATACACCAATTACCAACCGCGCCACCGGACCCTGGCGCGCAACCGAAAGACAGGTCACCCATGCCAAGAATCGTCTTCGGGCGCGTCCTCACGCAGCCGGACGCTTTCTATTCGGCCAACGACCGGCGGACCGTCGTGGTCGCACTTGAGTCGTACAGTGCTGCGAAGGGCCGGCATCGCGACATTCTGGGCGAACTCACGAAGGTCGGCCGCAGCTCCGCTATCTGGGCGCCCTGCAAGGACCTCCGCGCCCGTATCCCGAAAGACGCGAAGGACGTGTATCGCTCCGATCTTCGCGCAGCGAAGGCGCGCATCAGGGAGGTCCTGCAGAATGGCTGACAAACCACACGCCCGGCAGTCACGGCCGGGAACCTGCCGACTCGTCGCAGTTTCCGCGTTCACCTTGTTGCTCGCTCTTGCCGGCCCGGCCCGAGCCGAGACCCTTTCCGGCCCGGCCCGCGTCGTTGACGGCGACACCTTCGCCATCGCCGGAGAGCGGATCCGGCTCAACGGTATCGATGCTCCGGAGACCAAGCAGACCTGCACCCGCAACGGCCGCCATTGGGCCTGCGGCAGGGCCGCGACGCGGGCGATGCGCCAGCTCGTCGGCCGCAACCAGGTCCGCTGCGAGGTAAGCGGCCGAGACCGCTATGGGCGCGCGATCGCCGCCTGCTTCGCTGCCGGCCGGGACCTGCAGCAGCAGCTTGTCCGGCAGGGCCTGGCGCTGGCCTACCGAAAATACTCGACCCGCTACGTTCCGGACGAGGATGCCGCACGGGCCGAGGGCCGCGGCCTCTGGTCCGGAGAATTCGTCGAGCCCTGGCGCTGGCGCCGCCAGCAGCGGCGTCGATAGTCACCCCCGGACACCCACAGGCGATTTCCGAAGGGCGCATATACGTTCCCAGCCAAGGAGGAGATGATGAAAGACCGCGACGACATTCTGGAGGAAATTCGCACCGAAAGGATGCGGCAGATCCAGGTCGAGCAATTCACCTGCGATCACGACTACCAGGCAAATGATGACAGCCAGCTGGCGTTGGCGGCCGCTGCCTATTGCCTAACGGCAGCCGGCGAGCCCATTGCCCCCGGTTTCTGCTGGCCGCGCGGCTGGGATCGACAAGCATTCAAGCCGCGTCATCCGCGCCGCGATCTGGTGCGGGCAGCCGCATTGATCCTCGCGGAGATCGAGCGGATCGAAAGGACCTGAACCTTCCGTCCAGCATCGCAAACGCGTCCCTTCCAAAAACGCCTTCTCCAAGGAAAACGGCCATGCCCAAGCCTCTTACCGTCACGAGCCTCGTGCTTTTCGAAGTCCCCCATCCCGTGACTGTTAACGGCGGCGGAATAATGCTCCACAGGAAGCGCCGGGTTGGTCCGGTGGCGCCGGTGCAAAATTGCACCAGAGATGTCCCGAGGTCGGTATCGGCGCGGGGCGGGAGATGTATGGGGTGGAGCTATATGCAGCGGT
>JAJEAZ010000395.1 GCA_022824105.1 Alphaproteobacteria bacterium | reverse complement strand
CGCCGCGCCGGCCTCTGCCGTGCCGAGCGTCACGTCCAGCGCCTCCCGGGCCGCGCGCCATGTCGGCAGCGCCACGACTTCGTTCGAAGGCCGGAGCACGAGCACGCCGTCCGGCAGCCCGTTCGCGGTCCCGACGAGGTGCACGATCTCCCAGCCGCGCGGCAGGACCGGCCGGGTCGCGTCCGCCGCCGTCCGCCGCCAGCGCGCCGTGGCCGAGTGCCCGCCCAGGGCCGCGGCCTCGGCTGCCGTCAGCGCGCGCGCCGTCCCTTCCGCCGGAGCGGCCACCCCTGGCGGAACGGCTGTCCGCGCCTCATGCAGCCAGTGGTGCATGCCATGACCTTCCGCAGCCATGATCTCCGAGAGGTGGCGGGCCTCGCCCCGGAGCCGCTCGCCCGCAAGGCCGAGCTGCCAGAGCAGCGCCGCCGTCACGCCGAGGCTCGTGATCATCATCGCCGAGAAGAGCGCCACCAGGCCCCGCCGGTTCCGGCGCGGCAACGGGCGCCGACGCAGCGACGGTCGGGGGGCATGTCCCTGGGCGGGTTTCATGCCTGCACCTCCCGGATATGCCAGTCGCCGGGCTCCAGATGCCCCTCACCGAAGCCGTCGTTCGCTACGGCCCACATCGTGCCCACGAGAAACTGCACGTGCTCCGCCTTCGCCTGTTCCTGGCCTTCCACGAAGCGAGCCGCGGAGCCGCGGAGCAAGAACGCGCCCACAGACGCCGCGGCCAGGACAGCCAGCGCGGGAGCAAGCTGAAGCCAGGGTCGCCTAGCCAGATATGAACGCAGGCGCGTCATCCCCGGAAAACGATCCCGACCTTGTCGTCATCGTCCCCGTCGCATTCCGCGTCGATCGCGGCCCCGGTGGTCTGCTCCGCTGTCGCCGCCGTCGCCGCCGTCCCTTCCGCCGCGACCTGCACGACGCTGCTGGAATTCAGGTACGCCTTCGCGATGATCTCGCAGGCCGCCTCCGGCAGATCCAGGACCGTGATGTAGAACCGGTTGCCGCTGTCTGCGCCCAAGCCCTGGTTGTCCGCCGTATCCCCGCCGCCGGCGTAGATGAAGCCGCCCCAAGGCGTCACGATCCGACGCGTGTCGGCCGACGCGCCCGGCATCGCGGCGTACCCGTCCTGGACCGCGTTGGCCGGCATCTGGCTCAGCAGCCCCGCAGTGAGCTCCGCCTCGTACTCCGGCAGGTTCGCATGCGCCCGCCGGATCGACGTCTCCATTGTCACCAGGGTGCTCAGCACCGTCTGCGATCGCTGGCTCGTCATCGCGCCATCGAAGGCCGCGACCAGTCCCAGCAACGCGAATGCGCCGAGCGCCAGCCCAAGCACCACGCCGATTATACCCATGTCCGTCTCCTTTTCAGGTTCGTCGCCTGGTTAATGTCCCGGTTTTCGTTCACTTCCCCGTCCCGCCGCGTTTTCGCCAATCGCCGCCGTCACACGCCCACCGCCTGCTGCACCTGGTTCAGCTGCTGCAGGATCGGCATCATGACCGACAGCAGCAGGCCGAGGACCACCGTCACGAGCACCAGGAGGATCACGTTCAACGCCGCCATCCGCGCCTTCACGCCGCTCTCGATCCGCTCCAGCCGCCGCTCGAGGAACTTGGCGGCGTTCTCGACGCCCTTGTCGCGAGGCCAGAGCACCCGGAGCACCGCAGACATCTCGTTGTCGGGGAACCCCTGCCCCGCCTCCAGCGCCGCCGCGCCAAGGTTCCCGGTCCGCTCCAGCGGACCGATCAGCGCCCGGATCCGCGATGCCTCGTAGCGGCCCGTGGCGCGCGCCATGCGTTCCAGGAGCCTCGGCGTCACGGCCACGCCGGCCTGCCCGTACTCGCAA
This sequence comes from Alphaproteobacteria bacterium, assembly GCA_022824105.1. Classification (GTDB taxonomy): domain Bacteria; phylum Pseudomonadota; class Alphaproteobacteria; order Bin95; family Bin95; genus Bin95. The sequence goes on along the minus strand of JAJEAZ010000395.1, from coordinate 1,373 downwards.
ATCGAAAAGAGGAACCCGGTGCCGGCCTGCAGCCGCATCACCGAGAACGGCGGGAACCTGTCGGCCATCGCGCGGCCAGGTCCCGTCCACAGCCGCATCAGCGCGCAGACCCCGGCGATGACCCCGCCGATCCACCATGCCAGCGCCTGCGGATCTTCCGAGATCGCCAGCGTCACGCCCACCGTGACGCGCTGCAGCGTCGGAAGCGTGTCGAAGTCCACGATCTCGCCGAACGCCGGCAAGAGCTGCAGGCCGAAGAACAGCACCAGCCCCAGCAGGAGAAAGCCCAGCAGGACCGGCATCGCCGTCGCTTCGACCAGGGCCTTGCGCAGCACCATCCGGTTCCGGAGGAGCCGCCCGGCGCCGCGAAACACCCCCGCCGCGTCCTGCCGCTCGATCCCGCCGAGCAGAAGCCGCTCCGGCCCCGAAACGTAGGGCGAAAGACGCTTCTCGACGTTGCCGTCAAGAAGGCCCGCGCGCATCTCGGCGAGGACCAGCGCCCTGCCCATCCGGCCGGGACGCCGGTAGGTCTCGATCATCGTCTCGACAGCGGTGTCGATTTTCACGCCCGCCTGCGTGACGTCCGCCAGCAGCTCCCAGGTGTCCGCGCGCGCTGCCGAGCCGAAAGCCAGTCCGCGCCGCAAGCGCCCCGGCAGCCCGACCGGATCGCCGGAGAGCGGCGCATTGCGCCGGTCGCCCTTGCGGGCCATTCCAAGAACCGCCGCGTCCAGGCGGCGAAGGTCCGCAACGACCCGCTGCAGCATGGCCCGCCAGCCGGTCATTGTGCTGCCACCGGCATTCCCTCGGCCCCCGGTCCATCCGCCGCCAGCCCGTCACCATCCTCGCCCACGGCGGGCGGCCCCGCGATCGCGGGCCGAGGCTTCGGCAGCCTTTCGTTCGTCACGTGCTCGAAGTCGGTCACGCCTGCCGCCACGAGGCGGCGGAGCCTGGTCGCGAGCGGGATGCCGCCCATCCCGCCGTCGCCCGCGGGCGCAAGCCAGTGCTCCTGTGCACCCAGCGCATCGCGCTTCTCGAGGAGACGCCGGTACTCCGTGTCCACCCTGATGAACTCCGCGGTCGCCCGCCGGCCCCGGTATCCGGCCCAGGCCGCCTTCGCGGTCTTCAGCGGCGCGCCGGAGAGACGCGCGTAAGGCGCGAGGCACTCTGCGCAGCCCGCGCGATTGCGCCTGCGCGGCGCGATCCGGGGAGCAGAGTCCCCGAGCGGGTCCTGTCCGAGCCACTCCTCCACCCGCGCCAGCGCGGGACCGAACAGCGGTTCGGCGCAGCCGTCGCAAAGCGCCGGAACCAGCTTCTGGTTCATCACCAGGTTGACCATGTCCGGCGAACTCAGCTCCGTCGGAAGCACCCCGAGC
>JAJEAZ010000072.1 GCA_022824105.1 Alphaproteobacteria bacterium | reverse complement strand
TCCACCATCCCTCAACCCCTCTTGGCAAGGCTCGAAACCCTTCAAACACAAAGAATCAGAACCGCCCAAAAAGCGCAAACCTTCAAACCAAAACACACAACGTTTGAGATGTGTGCATACGGTAGGGCTCGGGGGCCGGGGTGACGAAAAGGGGGAACGGGGACAACGAAAAAGCCTGCCCTGAGCTTGCCGAAGGGGATTGTCGAGCGGGGCGTAGCCGGGCCGGCGGGCCTGCCGGATGCAAGGCAAACGAGATATGTGCATGCGGTAGGCTCGCGGGCCGGGGTGACGATACGGGCCGTGGTCTTCACATGAATCTGAAGTCGATGCCGCCGGTATGACACCCCGTTAGCGCAGGCAGGCGGGTCGAAGCCGTTTTCTCGCTCCGCTCGCACCGAAGAAAATCTGACAAATTTTCCGGTAAGGGGGTTAAATCTCTGGCAACAATACCCAAATCAGCCTGTGAAAGAAGCGTCCGCACAATTCTCCGGAACAGGGCCCCATGCTCGTTTCTCTAGGCTGCGCCGGTGGGTTTCGTGCGGGTCCGCTATCGAGCCGGTATTATATACGGACGCTCGGCCAACGGTCCGAAGCCGATCGAACGCTTTCACGAGATTGTGAAGGAAATTGTCCCGGAATGCTGCGCCTGGATAGGGTAAAACCCGTTGCGTCAGACATTCACCAAAAATCCAATTTGCTAATATTTTCCCATTAACTGGTATAGAAACTACCGCTTTAGTGGGGACAAACCTACACTATGCCACCTCTGCATATATCTTTTCCGATTTGGCATTTACCTTTTCGGCCAAACGCCGTTAATTGGGCATTGGGCGTGACAACTACATGCCTTCCGGCACGGCGATATCGAACCGTTCGGCATTGCTGCCTGCCGGTTTGCGGTGCAACGCGGTAATGCCGGGATTGGACGCATGAACAAAGCGGATGTCATCAGTCGGGTTGCCGACAGGACGGGTTTGGGCAGGGACAAGACGGAAAACGCGGTCAATGCCATGTTGTCCACCATTGGCGAAGCGTTATCCCGGGGCGAGGTCGTGCGGATATCCGGCTTCGGCAGGTTTTCCGTGAGAACCCGGCCGGCCCATACCGGGCGCAACCCGGGCACAGGCGAGAGCATTCCCGTGGGTGTCTCGAAGACGCCGCTCTTCAAGGCCGGCAAGCGCCTCAAGGAGGCCGTAAACTAGGGAACTCCCCTGCAAGACCGGGCTCTGAAGCCCTTCGCTCCCGGTCGCGCCAGGACGCCGGGCCCGGTTCGTCCGCCTCGACCCATGCCGCGGCCGGCCTCCCGCCTTGACCGTCCCTGCGGGCGTGCTATCCAGCGGCGGCAATGAGCGGGCTCGGCGAATTCTTCCATATGGGCGGCTACGCCGCCTATGTCTGGCCGGCCTATGGAGCGGCGGCGGCGGTGCTGGGGGGGCTGCTTGTCGAGAGCTTGTCGCGGCTGCGCCGCGCGGAGCGGCGCCTCGCGGCGCTGGAAGCGTCCGATGGTACCCCCGACGATGCGACCTAAGCGCCGGCGCCTTTTCCTGCTGGTTTCAGCGCTGGCGCTGCTGGGAGGGGCGGCGGCCCTGGCCTTGACCGCGCTCGACGACACGATGCGCTTCTTCCATTCCCCGAGCGAGGTGGCGGCCGGCGCGGTTCCGCCGGGACGCGAGTTCCGCCTGGGCGGACTGGTGGAAGCGGGGTCGCTGACACGGTCGGGCACCTCCGTCAGTTTCCGGGTCGTGGACGGAGCGCACGGCGTCACCGTCCACTATACGGGCCTGCTGCCGGACCTGTTCCGGGAAGGACAGGGCATCGTGGCGATGGGCGCGCTGGATGGCGGACGGGCCTTCCGCGCGACGCAGATTCTCGCCAAGCACGACGAAACCTACATGCCGCCCGAGGCCGCAGAGGCGCTTCGGCGCGCCGGGAAGGCGGACGGTTCGTGACCGCCGAACTCGGCCATTTCGCGCTGGCGCTAGCGTTGGGTCTCGCCCTGCTGCAGGCGACCCTGCCGCTCTACGGAGCCGCCCGCGCCAGACCGGCGCTGATGGAGCTGGCCCGGCACACGGCTATCGGGCAATTCATCCTTGTCGCAATCGCATTCGGCGCGCTCGCCAGGGCCTATGTCATGTCCGACTTCTCGGTCGCGGCGGTCGCGCAGAACTCCCATTCCCTCAAGCCGCTGCTCTACCGGATGACCGGGGTGTGGGGGAACCACGAAGGGTCGCTGCTGCTCTGGCTGCTCATCCTCACCCTGTTCGGCGCGATGGTCGCCATGTTCGGCGGCAGCCTGCGGAAGGCGTTCCAGGCGCGCGTGCTGGCCGTGCAGGCAATGATCGGCACAGGCTTCCTCGCCTTCACCCTGCTCACCTCGAACCCCTTCGCGCGCGTCTGGCCGCCGCCGCTCGACGGGGCTGGCCTGAACCCGCTCCTGCAGGACCCCGGCCTCGCCTTCCATCCCCCGCTCCTCTATTTCGGCTATGTCGGCCTGTCGGTCGCCTTTTCCTTTGCCGTCGCGGCCCTCATCGAAGGCCGGGTGGACCGGGCCTGGGCGCGCTGGGTGCGGCCCTGGACGCTTGCGGCCTGGGCGGGCCTCACAGCGGGTATCGCGCTCGGGAGCTGGTGGGCTTACTACGAGCTCGGGTGGGGCGGTTTCTGGTTCTGGGACCCGGTGGAGAACGCCTCCTTCATGCCCTGGCTCGCAGCCACGGCGCTTCTGCATTCGGCCATCGCGGCCGAGCGGCGCGAGGCGCTCCGGTCCTGGACCGTGCTGCTCGCCATCATCGCCTTTTCGCTGAGCCTGCTCGGCGCCTTCCTGGTACGCTCTGGCGTGCTGACCTCGGTGCACGCCTTCGCCACCGACCCCGAGCGCGGCGTCTTCATCCTCCTGCTGCTCGGTATCGCCACGGGTGGCGCGCTCGCGCTCTACGCCTGGCGCGCGCCGGCGGTCGGCACGGGTGTGCCCTTCCGCCCGGTTTCGCGCGAAGGCGCGCTCCTGCTGAACAATCTGGTGCTGGTCACCGCCTGCGCGACCGTGCTGCTCGGCACGCTGTATCCGCTGTTCCTCGACGCGCTCGATGCCGGCAAGGTCTCGGTCGGGCCGCCCTACTTCGCCGCAACTTTCGTGCCGCTGGTCGCGCCCGCGCTGGTCGCAATGGCGGTCGGGCCGATGCTGGCCTGGAAACGGGGCGACCTCGCCGGCGCGCTCGGGCGGCTCTGGCTCGCGGCGCTGGGAGCGGCGCTCGGGGCCGGCGCGGCGCTCGCCTACGGAGAGACCCTGGCCGCGCTCGGGCTCGCCGCCGCCGCCTGGATCGGGCTCGGCGCGCTGGTGGAGTGGGGGGAGCGCCTGCGCCTCGGCCGCGCACCGGTCGAGGAGGTCCGGCGGCGCGCCCGCTCCATGCCCCGCGGGGCCTGGGGCGCGGGGCTGGCGCATCTGGGCGTCGCCGTCGTTGTCGCCGGCATCACTGCGTCGCAATGCTTCCAGTCGGAACTCATCCTTGCAATGAAGCCGGGAGACAGCGCCCGGATCGCCGGCTACGAAATCCGCTTTGATGGCGTCTCCCGCATCCAGGGGCCGAACTACCGCGCCGACCGCGCCACGCTCTCGGTTCTCGATGATGGCGCGCCGCTGGCCGTACTCGGCCCCGAAAGGCGCTTCTACCCCGTCGAACGCCAACACACGACGGAAGCCGCCATCCGCACGACGTTCCTCGCCGACCTCTATGCGGTGATCGGCGAGGACGACGCGCAAGCCGGCCGCACGGTGCGCCTTTACCACAACCCGCTCGTGCCGTGGATCTGGATCGGCGCCATCGTCATGGCCGTCGGCGCATTGCTTTCGCTCAGCGACCGCCGCCTGCGGCTCGCCGTTCGGGCCCGGCGGCGCAGGCAGCCGGCGACAGCCTGATGCGCCGCCTGCTGTTCCTCCTGCCACTGGCGATTTTCGCGGCGCTCGCCATCTGGCTCTATGCCGGCCTCGGCGGCGATCCGGCCCGCATTCCCTCCCCGCTGGTCGGCCGGCCGGCGCCGGCCTTCGCGGTGGACGGCCTCGCGACAGGCGACCTCGAAGGCCCGGCGCTGGTCAACATCTTCGCGTCCTGGTGCGTGCCCTGCCGGGCGGAGCACCCGCTGCTTGCGCATCTGGCGGAGGAGGAAGGCGTTGTCATCTACGGCATCGCGTACAAGGACAAGCCCGGGAACACGAACGCATTCCTGGCGGAACTCGGCAATCCCTTCCGCAAGGTCGGCTACGACGAGGACGGCCGGGCAGGAGTCGAATGGGGCGTGACCGGCGTGCCGGAAACCTTCGTGCTCGACGCCGAGGGCGTCGTGGCCCTCAAGCATACCGGCCCGCTGACGTCCGACGCCGTGCGCCGCGACCTGCTGCCGGCGCTCGGCCGATGACGCGGCTTGCGGCAGTCGCCGGACTCCTGCTGGCGCTGGCGTCCGCTCCGGCCCTGGCGGCCCTCGACGCCAGCGAGATGCTTGCGGACCCGGCGCTCGAGGCCCGCGCCCGCGCGCTTGCCAAGGGGCTGCGCTGCGTGGTCTGCCAGAACCAGTCGATAGACGATTCCGCCGCCGACCTTGCGAGGGACCTGCGCCGGTCGTTGCGCGCGAGGCTGCTGGCCGGCGACAGCGATCAGGAGGCGCTGGCATACCTGACGCACCGCTACGGCGACTATGTGCTGCTGGAACCGCCGCTGAAGCCGGCCACCTGGGCCCTCTGGTTCGCGCCGGCCGGTTTCGCCGCCGTCGCGTTGCTGCTGGCCATGCGTTACTTCCGGCGGCGGGAGTGAGCGGCGAGATCTGGCTCTGGCTCGCTGCCGGCGCGCTGGCATCGGCGGCGGCAGTGCTCGTGCTGCGTCCGCTTGCAAGGGCCGGCATGGGCGCGCTGCCGGCGGCCGCGCTTGCCGCGGCGCCCGTCGCGCTCGCCTTTGCGCTCTATCTCGGGATCGGCCGGCCGGGCCTGCCGGATATGCCCCTCGGCGAGCGGGGCGAGGAAGCTGCGCAGCACCAGGAACTGCTCCGCCTCGCCGCCCGTCTCGAAGCGCATCTCGAAACATCGCCGGAGGACGCGCGCGGCTGGCGGGTGCTCGCCAGGACCTGGCGCGGCCTGGGGCGCACCGCAGAAACCGCAGACGCGCTGGCCCGGGCCGTGCAGGCGGGAGGCGGGCTGGACGCCGCTCCGGCCGGTCTTCTGGCCGACTATGGCGAAGCACGCACCACGGCTTCCGCCGGCGCAGTCACGCCGGAAGCGCTCGCCGCGTTCCGCGCCGCGCTCAGGCAGGAGCCCGGCCATCCGAAGGCCTGGCATTACCTGGCTATCGAACGCCTTCAGGCCGGAGACGAAGCGGCTGCGCTTGCGCTGTGGCGCGGGCTTGAGGCCGCTTCCGAGGCCGACGCTCCCTGGCTTGCCGCCGTGCGGAACCGCATCGGCGCGCTGGTGCAGCGCCTCGGCCCCGCCGCAGCCGACATCGGGCCCGCTGCTCCCGGAAGGGCGTTACCTGACGGATAGCCTCTTCGCCAGCGCCTGGATATAGCGCCGGTCCATGTTCGAGAGCCCCTCCTCGGATGCCGCGTCCCGGCGCATTTCCTGAAGCTCTTCCTTCAACGCGCGCGAGTTTCCCTTTCGATCCAGCAGCTTCTGCAAGAGCTGCGCCTCGGCCGAGCCGTCGCCCTCAAGCGGCTCGTCGTCGTCCGCGCTGTCTTCGGAAGCGTATTCGCCATTATCTTCGGCGTCATAATCGGCCGTCGCAAAATCGTCGTCCGGCGGGTCCTCGGGAGCGATCAGGTCGTCCCAGTCGAGGCCGCTGTCCGAGACCCGGGCCGCGAGTTCCCGAGCCGCCCGCAGCGCGTCGGCATCGTCCTCCGCGCCCAGGAGTTCGAGGCGCTCCAGCAGGTAGATACGTTCTGATTCGTTCATCCCGGAAACCCGCTCAGTGCCGGTTGGGCGTCTTCAGGAAGGTGCGGCGGTCCGCCGAGCGCACCGCGACATGCACGAGTTCGCCGTCGCGATAGACATCCAGCGGCACTTCCACGCCGGCCGGCCCGAGCGCCCATACGGCGCGGTAGAAGTCCGACAGCCCGCCGACCGGCTCGCCGGCAACGCCAAGCACGAGATCGCCCACCTTGAGCCCGGCATCGTCCGCCGGCCCGTCGTCGGTCAGGCCGGCAATGACCACCCGGTCCTCCACCTCGGCGCCGAACATGCCGAGCCACGGGCGCGGCGGGCGCGAAGCGCGGCCCGTGGACGCCATATCCTCGAAAATCGGGTGCAGCAATTCGACGGGCACGAACATGTTGCCGGGCCGGGTCTGTTCTCCCGGCAGGCTGTCCTGCACGTAAAGCGACCCGATCGCGACCAGCATGCCCTGCTGCGAGATCAGCGCCGCGCCGCTCCAGCGGGGATGCGGCGGCGAAGTGAACACCGCTTCGTCCAGCAGATATTCCCAATAGCCGGCGAATTCGCGCTTCGAGACCACCGAGACCACCATGGCGCCCTCGTGGCCGCCGCCGGCCGCCGCGATGACCTCGTTGCCCACGCGCAGGTCGTCCACGCTGCCGAGCGTCATCGGCCGGCAGTCCAGATGCTGGTCGGCGCGAAGCAGGCCGAGACCCGTCACCTGGTCGTAGCCCACCACGCGCGCGGGATACTCCGTGCCCCCGACATCGCTCAGGGTCACCTCGTCGGCCTCGGTCGCCAGGTAGCCGATCGTCAGAAGATGGCCCTTGTCGTCGATCAGGATGGCGTTGCCTTCGCGCTCCTGCCCGAGCGTCGAGGCCGTGAAGGCGTCCTCCGGGATGTCCGCGTGGTAGCCGAACACCGCGCTCAACGCCTCGTCGAGGTCGAACGGCCAATTGTCCGGGTCCGGGCGCAGCTTCTCCGGCACGCCGCTTTCGGTCGTCTGCAGGCCCTTGAAGCGGTGGCCGTTGGCCCGGGAAACACCCGCCATCGTAAAATTCCAATCGGATCGACGCGGACAAGCTAGCCCGGATTTCTCACCAATGTCACGGCCTGCGTCGCGCAGGAACGCCACAGACGCCAACCTGCGCGGCGGCACAGGGGCGACCGTGGGAGAGTTAGTGTATAATTCCGCCCGGAATTCCGGGTTGCCGGAGAGGTGCGGGCCCCGTTCGGGGCCGGAAGGAGCCGGAGGCCGCCATGCCGATAGACGGAGGCGGATTCGACTGGTCGGGACTGGATTCGCCTGCGCGGTTCATCAACCGCGAGGTGTCCTGGCTCGCCTTCAACGAGCGGGTGCTGGAAGAGGCGTCGAACCCCGCCCATCCGCTTCTGGAGCGTCTGCGTTTCCTGTCGATCTCCGCCCAGAACCTGGACGAGTTCTACATGGTGCGCGTCGCCGGGCTGAAAGGCCAGGAGGCCGCCGGCGTGCGCACGCCGAGCGCCGACGGGCTGACGCCGGCGCAGCAGCTCGAGGCCATCGACAGCCGCGCGCGGCGCCTCGTGGGCCGCCAGCAGGCCTGCTGGCGGCGCCTGCAGCCGGAGCTTCGCCGGGCCGGCATCGACCTCGTGGACGGCCGCACGCTCTCGCAGGAGGACCGGGACTGGCTCGAAGCCTACTTCATGAGCGACATATTCCCGGTCCTGACGCCGCTCACGGTCGATCCGGCTCATCCCTTCCCGTTCATACCCAATTTCGGCTTCGGGCTGGCGGTGGACCTGCACAGCCCTTCGGACGGGCGCGAATTCGAGGCGCTGGTGCCGATCCCCGGCAAGCTCGACCGCTTCGTCGCCCTGCCCGGCCCCGCCCGCCGCTTCCTGGCCATCGAGGACCTTGTCGCGCTGTTCCTCGGGCACCTCTTCCCCAGGTTCGAACTGCGCGGGGCCGGCTCCTACCGCGTGATCCGCGACAGCGAGATGGAGATCGAGGAGGAGGCGGAGGATCTGGTCCGCCTGTTCGAAACGGCGCTCAGGCGGCGGCGGCGCGGCAATGTCGTGCAACTCTCCATCGATTCGAGGATGCCGCAGGCCCTCGCGGTCGCGCTGACGCGGCGGCTCGGCGCCGAGGTCGGCGATGTGTTCACGCTCGGCGGTCCGGTCGGCCTCGGCGACATGGACCAGCTCATCGACGGGCGCCGGCCGGACCTGCTGTTCAAGCCCTTCGAGGCGCGCTTTCCGGAGCGCATCCGCGATTTCGGCGGCGACTGCTTCGCCGCCATCCGCGCCAAGGATATCGTCGTTCACCACCCCTATGAGAGCTTCGATGTCGTCGTGCGTTTCCTGCGCCAGGCGGCGCGCGACCCCGACGTGGTGGCGATCAAGCAGACGCTCTACCGGACCTCGGAGGACTCGCCCATCGTCGCCGCCCTCATCGAGGCGGCGGAGGCGGGCAAGTCGGTCACCGCCCTGGTCGAGCTCAAGGCGCGTTTCGACGAGGAGGCCAACATCCGCTGGGCCCGGAACCTGGAGCGGGCCGGGGCGCTCGTGGTGTACGGGTTCATCGACCTCAAGACGCACTGCAAGCTGTCGCTGGTCGTGCGCCGGGAGGAGGACGGGCTGCGCAGCTACGCCCATTACGGCACCGGCAACTACCACCCGGTCAATGCGCGCGTCTATACGGACCTGTCCTTCTTCACGACGGACCGGACCCTCTGCAACGACGCAACCCGCCTGTTCAACTACACGACCGGCTACGCGGAACCCGAGCGGTTCGACAAGATCGCCGTGTCGCCGCTGACGCTTGCGCCGAGGCTCATCGAACTCATCGAAGAGGAAATCGCCCACGCCGAAGCCGGCCGCCCGGCGCAGATCTGGGGCAAGATGAACGCGCTCGTCGATCCGGAGATCGTGGACGCGCTCTACCGGGCATCGGCCGCCGGCGTCGAAATCGACCTCGTCGTGCGCGGCATATGCTGCCTGCGGCCCGGCGTGCCCGGCCTCTCGAAGAACATCCGGGTCAAGAGCATTGTCGGGCGCTTCCTCGAACATTCGCGCATTACATGCTTCGGCGCCGGCCACGGCCTGCCTTCGCCGCACGCCAGGATATTCATCAGTTCGGCCGACTGGATGCCGCGCAACCTCTATCGCCGGGTCGAGGCGTTCGTGCCTATCGAGAACCCGACTGTCCACCGCCAGATACTGGACGAGATCATGGTCGCCAACCTCAATGATGCAGCGCAGAGCTGGCTGCTCGGCCCGGACGGCGGCTATACCCGCATCGAGGCCGGCCAGGCTCCCTTTTCCGCCCATCAGTATTTCATGACAAACCCGAGCCTTTCCGGACGCGGCAGCGCCCTTGAGCGCTCGGCCGGGAAGCCCGAATCCCTGCCCGCTCCCGTCTAGGACGTCAGGCGCACCGCATGTCCCAGCAGACGCGGCCCTCCAGACGGGTCGGCATTGTCGATATCGGCTCCAATTCGGTGCGGCTGGTCGTTTACGGCAACCGGTCGGACAGCTTCCGCCCGCTGTTCAACGACAAGACGGCCTGCCAGCTCGGCGCCGACCTCAACCGCACCGGCAGGCTGAACCCGGAGGGGTGCAGGCTCGCCGAGCAGGCGTTCCAGCGATTCATCAATATCGCCTCCCTGCTCGAGGTGGAACGGTTCGAGGCCTATGCGACCGCGGCGATCAGGGATGCGAGCGACGGGGCGGATTTCGCGCGATACCTGGAGGGGGCAAGCGGGCGGAAAATCGAGATATTGAGCGGCGCCGACGAAGGCCTTGCGGGCGCACGCGGCGTTCTCAGCGCCATCCCCGATGCGGCCGGCGTCGTCGGCGACCTTGGCGGCGGCAGCCTCGAACTGGTGCGCGTCGGCGACCAGCGCGCTACCGACAGCGACAGTTTTCCCATCGGCGTGCTTCGCCTCGCCGATGTCGGGAGCCGCAAGGACCTCGCCCGGCATGTCGCCGAGAGCCTCGACCGGACTGAATGGCTGCAGCCGTCGGACCCGCCGGGCAGCCTCTATTGCATCGGCGGGTCCTGGCGGGCCTGGGCGCGGCTGCATCTCACGCACAGCCGCCATCCGCTGGACATCGTCCACCAGTATGCGGTGCCGGCTCAGGAGGCGCGCGCGTTTTCCGGCATGTTGACCCGGATGAGCGCCGGCAGCCTCGCCGAACTCACACCGGTCGCCAGCCGGCGCCGGCCGCACCTTCCGGCCGCGGCCGAGATCATGCTGCAACTCATCGAGCGGATTGCTCCGGAAAGGGTCGTCTTTTCCAGCGCCGGGCTGCGCGAGGGGCTGATGCTGCACGGCCGGCGCAAGAAGCTCCGCAAGCGCGACCCGCTGCTCGCGGTCTGCGCCCGGATCGGGCGCAGCGGCGCGCGCCAGCGCATGACACCGGGATCCCTCATGGCCTGGGTCTCGGCCCTGGACCTCGACCTGCCGCCTGCCGAGGAGCGTCTGGCCAGGGCGGCCTGCCGCCTCGTCGATATCGCCGGCATGGAGCATCCGTCATACCGGGCCGAGCATGCCTTCATGCGCGCCTTCCGCCTGCCGGCCGTGGCTATCGAACACCCCGAGCGCGCCTTCCTCGGGCTCGTTCTGGCCGCGCGCTACGACGGACGCATCGACCAGGGCTGGACGAAGCCGGCGCGGGCGTTGACCGAGGAGGACGCCCGCAGCCGGGCCTTGTCCGCCGGGCTCGCGCTCCGGCTTGCCATGACGCTCGCTCCCGGCATCGAAGGGGCGCAGCTCAAGCGCAACGCCGGGACGCTCGCGCTGTCGGTGCACCGCGACTTCATAAGCCCGGAAGTCGAGCGGCGGCTGTCCGCGCTCGCGTCCGCCCTCGACCTCGCGCCCGCGTTACGGGAGCTCTGAGACGACGACCCGGCCGCGTTTCAGCGTCAGCGCCAATTCGCCGCGCAGCAGACGCTGGGCGTCTTCGCCGAACAGTTCCCGGCGCCAGCCGCGCAGCAGCGGCCCGTCTTCCGCCCCGCCCGCCAGGTCTTCCAGTTCATCGCTGCTGGCAACGAGTTTCTGCGCGACTCCCTCACCCTCCACGCGCGCCTTCAGCAACACGCGCAGCAGCTCCATCGCGGGGCCGACGCCCCTGGGCCGTTCCCTTTGCGGCGCGGGCTGCGGGCGGTCTTCCGGGGCGACGGCCTTGCCCTCGGCCACCGCCGCCAGCAGGCCCGGCCCCAGCCGACCGGACGCCATGCCGCGCGTCACCCCCCGGCAATGGGCCAGCGCCTCGGCATCCGCCGGCGCCTGGGCCGCAACATCGAGCAGGGCGTCGTCGCGCAGCACGCGGTTGCGCGGCAGGTCGAGGCGCTGCGCCTCCCGCTCGCGCCATGCGGCGACGGCCTGCACCAGCGCGAGATAGGCCGAGTCGGCGCTGCGGGTCTTGAGGCGCTTCCAGGCATGTTCGGGATCGAGCCGGTAGGTCTCCGGATCGAGCAGCACAGCCTCCTCCTCCTCCACCCAGTCCGCGCGCCCGTTGCGGCGAAGCTCCGTGGCGAGGCCCTCATAGACCGCTCGTAGCCAGGTCACATCGGCGAGCGCATAGTCGATCTGCCGGTCCGGAAGGGGTCGGCGCGCCCAGTCCGCGAAGCGGGCGCGCTTGTCCAGCCTCCGGCCGGCAAAGTGCTTCACCAGCGTGTCGTAGGCCGCCTGGTCGCCGAAGCCGCACACCATGGCGCCCACCTGCGTGTCGAGCAGGGGTTCCGGGATGACGCCGCCCATATGGAAGAAGATCTCGATGTCCTGGCGCGCGGCGTGCATGACTTTCGTCACGGGCGAGGCCAGCAAGCGCCAGAGGGGCGCCAGATCGAGGCCGGGCGCCAGCGCGTCGACCGCGCGCGCCATCTCGCCGTTCGCGAGTTGGACCAGGCAGAGCTTCGGCCAATAGGTCGCATCCCGCATGAACTCGGTATCGACCGTCACATAGTCCGCTTCCTGCAGCCGGGCGCAGAAAGCGTCGAGGTCCGCCTGCGCCTCGATGAGGCGCGGGTCGGGGGTCGGCAATGTCGAAGAGGGCATGGGGCGGGCTCATAAGCCGCGCCTCGCTGCTTGACAAGCTGGCCCGCTCATTCCATCCCCGCGCGACCTCCGCGAGACGAGCCCGAATTCCATGCACCCCTACCGCACACACGATTGCGGCGCGCTCCGCCGCGCCGATGTCGGCCGCACCGTCCGCCTCTCGGGCTGGGTCCACCGCAAGCGCGACCATGGCAGCCTCCTGTTCGTGGACCTGCGGGACCGGTACGGGCTGACGCAATGCGTGATCGATTCGAGCCGGTCGGAGACCTTTGCTGTGCTGGACGCGGCGCGCAACGAAACGGTGCTCACAATTACCGGCGAATGCGTGGAGCGCGACACCGAGACGGTCAACCCGGCGCTGCCGACCGGCGAGGTCGAGGTCTCCATCCGCGAGATCGCCGTCCAGGGGACCGCCGAACCGCTGCCGCTGCAGGTGAACAGCGACGAAGACTATGGCGAGGAGGTGCGGCTGCGCTACCGCTTCCTCGACCTGCGCCGCGACAAGATGCAGCGCAATATCGCGCTGCGCTCCGACATCATCGCCTCGATTCGCCGGCGGATGATCGAGCAGGGCTTCCGCGAGTTCCAGACCCCAATCCTGACCGCCGAGAGTCCCGAGGGCGCGCGCGACTTTCTGGTGCCCTCGCGGCTGCATCCCGGCAATTTCTATGCGCTGCCGCAGGCACCCCAGCAGTTCAAGCAATTGCTGATGATCGCAGGCTTCGACCGCTACTTCCAGATCGCGCCCTGTTTCCGTGACGAGGATGCGCGCGCCGACCGGTCACCCGGGGAGTTCTACCAGCTCGACGTGGAAATGGCCTTCGTGACGCAAGAGGACGTGTTCGCGGCCATCGAACCCGTCATCGGCGGACTGTTCCGGGAGTTCACGTCATTCCCGGTCACGGAATCGCCGTTCCCCCGCATCGCTCATGGCGAAGCCATGCTGAAGTATGGCACCGACAAGCCGGACCTGCGCAATCCCCTGGTCAACGTCGACGCCACGGCGCCCTTTGCCGATTCCGATTTCAGGATCTTTCGCCGGCAGATCGGCGAAGGCGCGGTGGTCCGCGCCATTCCCGTGCCGGGAGGTGCGGCCGCGCCACGCAGCTTCTTCGACCGCATGATCTCCTTTGCCCAGGAGAACGGGGCGGGAGGCCTGGCCTGGATCGTCTTCCAGGAGGGCGCCGGCAAGGGACCCGTGGCACGGCTTCTGAAGGAAAGTGAACTCGACGCAATCCGTTCACTCGCCGGGCTTGGTGACGGCGATGCGGTGTTCTTCTCGTGCGATGCGAGGGATGCGGCCGAACGCATCGCAGGTCTCGTGCGCACCCGTGTCTGCGATGAACTTTCCCTGGCCGAGCAGGACAGTTTCCGGTTCTGCTGGATCGTCGACTACCCGATGTACGAGTACGATGCCGAGAGGAAGAGGATCGACTTCAGCCACAATCCCTTTTCCATGCCCCAGGGAGGCCTCGAGGCCCTGGAGACCCGGGATCCTCTCGACGTCCTTGCCTACCAGTACGATATCGTGTGCAACGGCGTCGAACTCTCCAGCGGCGCCATCCGCAACCACGAGCCGGCCACCATGATCAAGGCCTTCGAGATCGCCGGCTACCCGGCGAGCGAGGTCGAGGCACGGTTCGGCGCCCTCCACGACGCCTTCCGCTACGGATGTCCTCCGCACGGCGGCATCGCACCGGGAATCGACCGCATCGTCATGCTGCTCGCAGGTGAATCGAACATCCGCGAAGTCACGCTTTTCCCGATGAACCAGCAGGCCCAGGACCTGATGATGGGGGCGCCGGGAGAGGTTTCCGAAAAGCAGTTGAGGGAACTCGGAATCCGTCTCGCCAAGCCTTCCTGATCGTCCTCAGTCCCGCAACCACGCCGTCTGCGGCTGTTCGACGGGCTTTCCGTCCACCAGAATCCGGTCGACCCGCTCGTTGTAGAAGGCGATGTGACCGGCAATGCGAGGGCATTCCGGAATCGGATCGGGATAGACCCAGGCGATGTCGGCATGGGTGACGCCGTCGAGAACCAGGGACAGGTGCGTGGCCACTCCCTTGTAGGGGCAGCGCGTGCTGGTCGGCGACTCGACCAGGAGATCCCGCCGCACGTCCTCTGGAGGAATGTAGTAGCGGGTCGGAAGATCCGTTTCGAAGAGGAACTGCGCCCGCTCGCTCTTCGCCAGCACCTCGCCGGCGTGCGTCACCTCGACAGGCCGGTGGCTCAGCAGCGCGTCGACCCTGACGCGCGGATCCCGGGCATGGACAAACACTTCCTCGTCTTCCTCATACCAGTGATCAAGACTCTGCCAGTAGAACGCGATGCGATCCTGCAGCGCCGATGCCTGCTGCAACGGATCGGGATAGGCCCAGGCAGCATTCTCTGCCGACTGCCCCCCGGCGCTGACGGTCCAGTAGCAGGCATCCCCCTTCCAAGGGCAATGCGTGCTCTTTGGGGTGGGGGTGAGCCGCTCCATGGCGACATCGTCGCGGGGAAAGTAGTAGACCGGCGTATGGCCCGTCTCGCGCACCAGCAGGACATCCGTGCTGTCCACGATCGTCTCGTCGTGCAACACCGCCCTCACCCGCCTGGGGGACGCTTCATACTCCACGCGATGTGTCATAGTCCCCACCCCCTTCATTCGCCGTCGATCCTATGCACCTGTCCCACGGCGATCAACGACGGGGTCCCGGTTTTTCAGTCGGCAACCTTCTTTCGCCGTTTGGCGAAGGTGTGCTCGGGGCCCGGGAAGCGCCGGCTGCGGACATCGCTGGCATAGGCCATGACCGCCTCCTCCACGATCTTTCCGACCTCGGCATAGCGCTTCAC
>JAJEAZ010000055.1 GCA_022824105.1 Alphaproteobacteria bacterium | reverse complement strand
ACGCCGGCATAGACCGGCCGGGAGGACACCGGCGAGAGCGCCGCCCAGCCGACGACCTCGCCGCCCTTTTCCGCCACCAGCCGGCAGCATTCGAGATGGCCCGCATCCCACTCTTCCCAGGCGGGCACCGTCTCCTGGAAGCTCGCATGGCCGGTGGCGATGCCGCCGCCGTAGATCGCGAGCACGGCCGGGCCGTCCTCCGCCCGCATGAACCGGATCTCAACCATCATTCGTCATAGACGACGAGGCTGACCAGCGGCACGTCCACGCGCGCGCGGCCGCCGAGGAAGCCGAGTTCCACCAGGCACACCGCGCCCCGCACATCCGCGCCGATACGCCGCAGCAACTGGATCCCCGCGCCGAAGGTGCCGCCGGTGGCGAGCAGGTCGTCCACCACCACCACCCGTTCGCCGGGCCGGACCGCGTCCGACTGGATTTCGATGGTGTCGGTCCCATATTCGAGGTCGTAATGATGCGAGACCACATCGCCCGGCAGCTTGCCGTGCTTGCGCAACATGGTGAAGCCGATGCCGAGCCGGTCCGCCACCGGGGCCGAGACCAGGAAGCCGCGCGCCTCGATGCCGGCCAGCCGGTCGGCGCCGAAATCCTCCACCGCCTCGCAAAGCCGGTCCACGGCGTAGCGCCAGGCCCTGCCGTTCCCGATCAGGGTCGAGATGTCGTAGAACTGGATGCCGGGTTTCGGGTAATCGGGGATCGTCCGGATACAGGATTTGAGGTCCATGAACGGTCTCGCGGGTGAAGGTCCGGGAGGAAGCCTAGAGCATCGCCGCCGCAAGCCCAACGGTGCGACCGGCGTGCTGCTGGCGCTTTCCGCCCTGCTGCTGGCGCCGGGACTGCTCCTGCCGGCGATCACCGTCGAGCGCCTCTGGTTCGGGACCGACTATTCCATCCTGGGTTCCGTCGCCGCGCTGGCCGGAAACGGCGACTGGTTCCTCGCCGCCGTGGTCGGCGCGTTCTCGGTCGCCCTGCCCGCCGCGAAGCTGGCCCTTGCCGCCTGGGCCTGGCTGACCGGCAGAACGGACGCGAGACCGGTCCGGGCGCTGGGCGCGGTGTCGAAATATTCGATGCTCGATGTGTTCGCCGTTGCGGTCGCCGTGCTGGTGCTGGACGGACAGCTGCTGACAAGCGCCTCCGCCGGCCCCGGCATCGTCTGCTTCACCGTCTCGGTGCTGCTCTCGACCTGGGCCGTGCATCGGCTGCGTCAGCCCGAACGCTGAAGCGCGAGCACCGCCAGCCGGCGTTCGTCCAGTTCGGTGCGGATGCGGACCAGCAACACCGCAATCCAGAAGAAGAAAAAGGCGGCATACATGACCAGCAGCGGGCGCAGCATCGCCGGGTCGATGGCCGGGGCGCCGAAGCGGCTGACGCTGGCCGGCTGGTGCAGCGTGCTCCACCAGTCCACCGAGAACTTGACGACCGGGAGGTTGACCGCGCCGACCAGCGCCAGCACCGCCGCCGCCCGGCCCGCGCGGCGCGGATCGTCGAAGGCCCGCCAGAGCGCCATGTAGCCGACATAGAGGAACAGCAGCACCAGCACGGAGGTAAGCCGCGCATCCCACACCCACCATGTGCCCCAGGTCGGCAGGCCCCAGAGCGAGCCGGTGACGAGCGCGATAAGGGTGAAACAGGCGCCCGGCGCGGCCGAGGCCTTGGCCGCGAGCTCGGCGAGCGGATGGCGCCAGATGAGCGCGCCCGCGCTCGCCAGCGCCATGACCGCATAGGTGCTGAGCGCCATCCATGCCGCCGGGACATGCACATACATGATGCGCACGGAGTCCTTCTGCTGGTAGTCGATGGGGGAGTCGACCAGCGCCAGCCAGAGCCCGACGGTGAAGGCCGCCGCCGAGAGGCCCGCCGCCCAGGGCAGGACGCGGCCGGCGAAACGGCGGAAGCGGCCGGGATTGGCGAGGCGGTGCAGGCTGCGGGCCAAGGGTCCTATTGCTCCACGGCGTGACGAAGGGCCGCTGCGGCAGCCGCCGGCGCGAGCGCGAGCGCGGCAAGCGACAGCGCGGCCAGCAGGGCGAGCGCGCCTTCCCGGCCTTCGGCGGCGGCGGCCCCGAAGATGAGGACCGGAATATAGAGCGGCAGCACGAGAACGGCCGTCAAGACCCCGCCGAGCCGCGCGCCGAGCGTGAGCGCCGCGCCGGCCGCGCCGATGAGCGTGAGCGCAGGCGTGCCGACGAGAAAGGAAAGCGCGAGGACCGCAAGCCGGTCCCCCGGCACGGCGAGCATCGAGGCCAGCAGGGCGGAGACGATGGTCATCGGCAGGCCGGTCGCGAGCCAGTGCGCGGCGCATTTGGCGAGCACGACCGACACCAGCGGTTCCGGGCGCGCGGCCAGCAGGTCCAGCGTGCCGTCCTCCCAGTCGTCGCGGAACAGGCGCTCCAGCGAGAGCAACGCCGCCAGCAGCGCGATCACCCAGAGCAGGCCGGAGCCGACGCCGGCGAGGGTGCCCGGATCGGGTCCGAGTCCGAGGGGAAACAGCACGGCGCCCAGCACGAAGAACAGCAGCGCCAGCCCGCTCTCCCCGCCCTGCCTGCCGGCGAGCGCCAGGTCGCGGCCGAGCAGGGCGAGAAACAGTTTCACAGGGCCGCCGCGCCCAGCCGGATGCGGTGGACGGCCTCTACCCCGAGCGGGACATGGGTGGCGATGACGGCCGCGCCGCCGCCCGCAAGATGAGCCTCCAGGCCGCGCCCGAAAGCCTCCGCCGCCGCTTCGTCGAGGCCGGCGGTCGGCTCGTCGAGCAGCCAGAGCGGCGCCGGCGCGGCGAACAGGCGCGCGAGGCCGAGCCGCCTGCGCTGCCCGGCGGACAGCAGCCGCGCGGGAAGGTCGGCGAGATCGGCGAGGCCGACGGCCTCCAGACCCGCCGCAACCGAGCCCCGGCCCGCGAGCCTCACCCAGAAGGCGAGATTCTGCGAGACGCTGAGCGCCGGCTTCACCGCATCCCCGTGGCCGACAAAGTGAAAGTCCGGCTCATCCCCGCCCGCCCAGGACACCGTTCCCGCCGAGGCCGGCAGCAGCCCCGCCAGCAGGCGCAGCAGGCTCGACTTGCCTGAACCGTTCGGCCCGGTGACCAGCGCGGCCTCGCCGGACACGAGCTCGAGGTCCAGTTCCCGGAACAGCAGGCGCCCGCCGCGCTCGCAGGCGAGGCCGCGCGCCTCCAGCATCAGCCGCCGATCGCCACCGCCGCCGTCGGCGACTGCACATGCGCCGCCGCCGCGTTGAACGCGGCGAACTGTGTGTCCGGCGGCGTCGGCGCCGCCCCCGCATTACCCCGCATGACGATCTGCGGATTGGCGAACAGCTTCTGGCCGACGGCGCTTTCGGTCACCTCGGTCGGGAAGCGCCCGGCGAGCGCAGCGCGTATCTCGGGCGGCAATTCGCGGTCCATCGTCACCCTGCCCTCGCCGCTTGCGTCGATCCGCGGCCGGTGGACCGCATCGTCCAGGTCGAGGCCGAAATCCAGCAGCATGGAGGTCAGCTGGAAGACCGCCGGCGCGATCCGCCGCCCGCCCGACGCGCCGAGCGCGAAGCGGCCCGCGCCGTCCGCGTCCGTCACCACCACCGGCGCCATGTTGTTGAGCGGCTT
>JAJEAZ010000498.1 GCA_022824105.1 Alphaproteobacteria bacterium | reverse complement strand
CGTGGGCGGCGACACGCTGATGGAGGCGGGGCGCGAACTGGAGAAGATCGGCTCGGTCGGCCGCGCGCTCGCCCATGTCGAGGTGACGGTGCGCGACGAGGCGGGCCGCGCGCTCGCGCCGGGCGAAGAAGGCGAAATCTGTCTCAGGGGACCGAAGATCACGCGCGGCTACTGGCGCGACCCGGAGCGCACGGCCGAGGCCTTTTTCGGCGACCGGCTCCGGACCGGCGATGTCGGCCGGCTGGACGGGGAGGGCTTCCTCTACCTCACCGACCGGCGCAAGGACATGATCCTCTCCGGCGGCGAGAACATCGCCTCCTCGGAGATCGAGCGGGTGCTCTACGAGCACGACGCCGTGCATGAGGCGGCCGCCATCGGCCTGGCCGACGAGCGCTGGGGCGAGCGGCCTGCCGCAGTCGTGGCGCTCCGGCCCGGCGCCTCATTGACCCTGGAGGAGTTGCAGCGCCATTGCCGCGCCCGGCTCGCCGGCTTCAAGGTGCCGAAGGAGCTCCACCTCAGGGCCGAGCTGCCGCGCAACCCCTCCGGCAAGGTGCTGAAACGCCTCTTGCGCGAGGAGCTGGGTGGCGGGTAGGGTAGAAAGGACAATCGGTATTCTACCCTGGGCGGCTGCCATGAGCCTCAACATCAAGAACGAGGAAGCCTGCCGGCTCGCCGCGGAGCTGGCTCGGCTGACCGGCGAGACCAAGACCGGCGCGATAACCGTAGCGCTGCGGGAGCGGCTGGAGCGGGAAAGGCGAACGCGCGACATCGAAGAGCGGCGTCGGGATCTGCGCGCCATTGCGGAGCGTTTCGCGAAGCTCATGGGACCCGGACCGTCAGCGGTGGAGCACGGCGACTTTCTTTACGACGAGCGGGGCCTGCCGAGGTGATCGTCGATAGCTCGGCACTGTTTGCAGTGCTGAACCGCGAGAGCGATGCCGAGCGCTATCAGGAGGCGATGCTCACGGCCCCGAACTGCCGCATGTCGGTCGCCAACATTCTGGAAGCATTCATGGTGGCGGAAGGCCGCAGCGGACCGGCCGCAGGACGTGAGCTCGAAGCCTTTCTGGCGCGCGCCGGGATCGAGCCCGTGCCGGTGACGGTGGAGCAGATGGAAGCCGCGCGGCAGGCCTGGCGGCGCTTCGGCAGGGGCAACCATCCGGCCGGGCTGAATTTCGGCGACTGCTTCGCCTATGCGCTTGCCAGCGTTACGGGCGAGCCGCTGCTGTTCAAGGGCGGCGACTTCCCGCAGACCGACATCCAGGCCGCATAGGCTTACCAGGTCTCGCCGAAGGGGCGGAGTTCGACGCGGAAGGACCAGGCGGAGCGGTCCTGGTGGGCGACGCGATACATCTCCTCGGCGATGGCCACGGGCCTGGCGAAGAACTCGTCCGGCGCATCCGGCGCGATGAAGGGCCGCGTGCGCGGCGTATCGATGGCGGCGTCGATGATGAAATAGGCGACATGGATGCCCTGCGGTCCGAACTCCCGCGCGATGGACTCCGCCAGAATGCGCTGCGCCGCCTTGGTGGAGGCGAAGAAGCCCCAATGCGCCTTGCCGCGCGTGGCCGAGGTGTTGCCGGTGACGAGCAGCGCGCCGCCGCCCGCCTCCAGCATGCCCGGAATCGTCTCGCGGGCGAGATGCAGAAGCGCCGTCGCGTTCACGCGGAAATTGCGTTCGAGGTCTTCCGGGTCCTGATCCAGAAGGGGCCCGCGCGTGCTCCTGAGCGCGTTGTGCACGACGACCGTCGGCGGGCCGAGCCGCTCGCGCACGGCCGCCACAGTCGCCTTGAGCGCATCGAGATCGCCGACATCGCAGGGAAAGGCCGTGGCGTTCTCGATATCGGCCTCGAGCGCGGCAAGCCGCTCCGCATCGCGGGCGAGCATGGCGGTCAGGTAGCCGCCGTCGGCGAAACGCCTGGCGATTTCGGCGCCCGTGCCCCTGTCGGGGCCGACGCCGGTGACGAGTGCGACCGGCCGGCTCATGCGCGTTTTCTTTCCGGGCTTTCGGCTTCGAGTACATAGCCGTCGCCGAGATCGGCGGCGAAGGCGGGCAGGCGGCGCAGGCGGTCGAAATGGGCATGCGCGCTGGGCTGCCCATCCGGTTGGTACACCGGTTCGAGGCCGCAATGTTCGAGCCTGTCGAGCATGTGCTCCTCGCGGCGGAACTGGGCGAAGTCGCAGACGAAGGCGATGTCGGCGATGGAGAACGGCCCCGCCAGCCCGTCGCCGCCCCGGCCCGCGGCATTGTCGATGCCTTCCAGGTAGAAGGCGTAGGCCTCGCGCATCCGGTCCGACATCTCCTGCGTCGCCTTGCGGGCGGCGAGCGCCAGCAGATAGGCCTGCGTTTCGCGCGCGAACACGAGCCCGGCATCGAGGAAGCTGTCGATCCGCGCCGCTTCGTAAGGCCCCTCGCCGTAGAGGCCGCCGGCCGCCGCGCCCAGCGCGGCGAGTTGTTCGGTCTGGCGGCGTTCCGGCGCCGCCGCCCGCGCGACGGCGCGCAGGATGCTGTTCGACTCGAAGATGCCGGTCCCGCCCTGCGGGTCGAAGGCGGCAGGCACGGTGCCGAACGGATGGGCTGCCAGGAAGGCGTCCGTCTTGTAGAGCATGGCGGCGCTGAAGCCGCGCCTGCTCGTCCGCGCATGTGGATTGTCCGGCGTCTTCTCCGCCTCCTCCAGCGGCCTCGCGTCGAAATCCCAGAGCCAGCCCGGCAGCGCCTTCGGGCGGTCGCCCACGACCTCGACCTCGACGCCGAGCAGCCGTGCGGCGATCGTCGCCTTCCAGACGCGCGGATTGGGCAGGTAGGAAAAAATCCTGAGCACCGCCATGGCAGACGCCCCTTCGCCTCGGTTTCCGGAACGTCCGAACCCTGCCACGAAAGCCCCCCGCCTTGCCACCCGCTTGGCCGGTCCCGGCGGCGGCGCTACTCTCGCGGCAGGCGGGACGGGAGGCATCTTCCATGCGCGCGACCCGGCGGACGGTCCTGGCGGGCGCAGGCGCGGCGCTGGCGGCGCCGGCTTTCGGCGCGGCGGCCGGCGGGGCGCTCTCGAAGCGCGTTCCGGCGACCGGCGAGCTTGTGCCGGCGGTCGGGCTCGGCAGCTGGATCACCTTCAATGTCGGCGGCGACCCGCTGCTCCGCGCCGAGTGCCGCGCCGTCATGGCCGCCTTTTTCGAGGCGGGCGGCGGCATGATCGATTCCTCGCCCATGTACGGGTCCTCGCAGGCGGTGATCGGCGATGCGTTCGCGAAGCTCGGCCGTCCGGCGGGCCTGTTTTCCACCGACAAGGTCTGGACCCGCGCCGCCAACGGCCCGGCGCAGATCGCGGAAACGGCCCGGCGCTGGGGGCTCGGGCGCTTCGACCTGCTGCAGGTCCACAATCTGGTCGACTGGGAGGCGAACCTCGACACGCTCGAAGCCATGAAGGAGGCGGGACGGCTCCGCTATACCGGCGTCACGACCTCCCACGGCCGCCGGCATGGCGAACTGGAAGAGATCATGCGCCGCCGCCCGCCGGACTTCGTCCAGCTCACCTACAACATCGTGGACCGCGAGGCGGAACGGCGCCTGCTGCCGCTGGCGCGGGAACGCGGCATCGCCGTCATCTGCAACCGGCCCTTCCGGCGCGGCCGGCTGCCGGACCGGCTTGCAGGGCGTCCGCTCCCCGGTTGGGCGAGCGGGATCGAAGTGTCCACCTGGCCGCAATTCCTGCTCAAATTCATCCTCTCCCATCCCGCGGTCACCGCCGCCATCCCCGCGACCCGGCGCGTGGACCACCTGGTCGAGAACAAGTCCGCCGCCTTCGGCCCGATGCCGGATGCGGCGCTGCGCCGGCGCATGGCAGCGCATGTGCGCGATCTCTAGCGCGCCCGGAGCCGGACAGAAGCCGCCGTGAACGGGGCGTGGGCGCTGGAGGACCTGCTGCCGTTCGAGCCGCGCGCCTACTGGCGGCTTTTCGCGCTGGAGAACGAGGCGCTCTGGCCTGCGCAATTGGCGCTGCTGGCGGCGGGCGCGGCGCTGCTTTTCTGTCTCCTGGGCGGGCGGCGTCCGTCCGTTCGCTGGCTCGGCCCGGCGCTCGGCGCAGCCTGGCTCTGGACCGGCTGGCAGTTCGTCGCGCTGCGCTACGGCACGCTCAATTGGGCCGCGCCGACGCTCGCCTGGGGCTTCTACGCCGAAGCCGCCCTGCTGGCGGCGCTTGGCCTCGCGGGCCGGTTTTCCTTTGCGCGGCGGGACCGGATCGGCATCGGCCTCATAGCAACTGCGCTGTTCGTCTGGCCGCTGCTCTCACGGCTCGACGCGCGATCCTGGACCGAGGCGGAGGTCGCCGCGATTGCGCCCGACCCGACGGCGATCGCCACGCTCGGCCTGCTTTCGCTCGCCGAACGCAACCACTGGACGGCGCTCCTCTGCCTTCCGCCGGCCCTCTGGCTCGCGGTGTCGGCGTTGACCCTGTTCACCATGGGCGCGTGGCAGGGCTGGGCCGTGCTGGCGGCGCTGCTTGCGGGCCTCGCCGCGCAGGCCGCGATCCCGGCGAAGGGGCCGGGTTAGGCGAGCGCGGTTTCGAACAGGGCCAGCAGCCGGCTCCAGGCCCGCTCCGCCTGCGCTTCGTTGTAGACGGCGGAGTCCGGCGGGCACCAGCCGTGCAGCGCGCCCGCATAGACCTCGATTTCCGCTGGCAGCCCCGCCGCGTCGAAAGCCTTCCTGAGCGCGGTCTTCGCCTCCGGGTCCTTCACGTCGTCGTTCTCCGCGATCGCGAACAGGTAGTGCGCCTGCATCCGGTCGACGAGCAGATGGGGGCTGTCGGGCCTGTCGGTCACGAGCCTGCCGCCGTGGAACGAGGCCCCGGCGCCGATGCGGTCGGGAAACGCCGCCGCGGTGCGCATGGTCATGGAGCCGCCCATGCAATATCCCGTCGTGCCCATCTTTCGGTTGGCCGCCACCGCCTTCCGGCCGTCGAGGAAGCCGATAAAGGCCTTTGCGTCGGTCACCGTCCTCTCGGGGGTCAGGGAGCGCATCAGGGGGAAGACCTTCTTGCGCACCGCCTCGTCCCGGAACGAAGCGCCCTCGGGCACGACCGGCGCCCTCTCCGAGCGGTAGTAGGGATTGACGGTCAGCACCGCATAGCCGGATTCGGCCAGCCGCCGCGCCATCTGCTCGAAGGCGGGCCTGAGGCCGAGCGCATCCGGCCAGACCAGCACGCCCGGCCAGGCGCCGCTCGAAGGATGCACGAAGTGGCAGTCCGCCGCGCCGTCGGGCGTTTGCACCTCGACATTCGCGGCCGTCACCTCCCGGGCGTTCGCGGCCCGGGGCAGCAGCATGGCCAGCCCCGCCCCGGCCGACAGCGCCCCGAATTCCCGCCGGGTCAGCCGTCCCGAACGGCGCAGCCAGGCCTCCGCGTCACGGTTCGTTTTCTCATCGCACATGATGGCCTCCCGTCTCGCCGCGGTTTGTCGCCCATTCTAACGCCATATCGCTCCTCGGCGCGGTTTTGCGCGATATCCGGTCGCAGAGTTCCGCTCAACCGCCGGTTTCGGCTGTCACCGGTCCGTTCAGCGGCAAGGCCACCCGAACGCGCAGCCCCTCAATCCCGCCGTCCGCCGACCTCCGGTTCTCGAGGGAGATGTCCCCGCCGTGATCCGTTATGACGCGGCGCGCGATGGACAGGCCCAGCCCGGCCCCCACGAAACCCGTTCTGGTCCACTCGCTCCGCTCGCCGACTTTCCTGTAGGGTTTGAACACCTCTTCCATCTCCTCCTCCGGGATACCGGGGCCGTCATCGTCGATCTCAATTTCCACCGTTTTCGTTTCCTGTCGAAACTCTATCCCGACCTCCACCACTCCACCGTGATGATGGGCGTTCCAGAACAGATTCTGCAGCGCGCTTTCAAGCGCCTCCTTTCGCGCAACGACATAAACGTCGTCATAGGCCGCGATGGCGGCGTTGCCGCCGGCGTCCACAATGTCATCCACTATGGTTTCGACGAGAGAACCGAGATCGATCAGTTCTGCTTTCTCGGGTGCGCCGAACTGCGTCCACTGATAAGTCGCAACATTGTTCAACTTGCTCTGCAAGCACCCGGTTGCCTTGTCGATGTCGGGAAA
Source organism: Alphaproteobacteria bacterium (assembly GCA_022824105.1). Taxonomy (GTDB): domain Bacteria; phylum Pseudomonadota; class Alphaproteobacteria; order Bin95; family Bin95; genus Bin95. The sequence continues at coordinate 3,433 of JAJEAZ010000498.1, read as the reverse complement.
CACCCTTTCCAGATCGTCCGGAACGTCGCGGATCTGGCTCAAACCCAAGATGATCGCCTGAAGGTCGTTCTTTACATGATGCAGCATCGACCCCAGCCAAAACTCCCTCTCTTCCAGCAGGGACGAAAACTCCTGTAGCAAATTCCTGTAATCCCCCACCCCTGGCCATCTTGGCGGGAGACTGCTCGCCAGGTTTGTCAACCTCCCCGGCACATCGTCGTCTGCCCGAAGGATACTTCCGGCTTCCATGGAAGCGCGCCCGAGCACCCGGAACGGCCGCAGTATTATCCATACGAACAGCATGCCCAATGCCGCTACTACGGCTGCCCAACCCACAAGCGCAACTTTCACTGCAATCGCGATAAATTCCGTGCCAGGAGCAATGGGAATCAGAATCGACATTCCGTCCGGGTTGTCCGGATCCTCCACAGTTGTATTCGTAAATGTCAAGATGAAATTGCCGCGCCATGAATCGAAATATAATTGTGAATCGAACCAGCTGTAACGTCCCAGAGGTCCAAGATCCCAAATATCGGAAGCTGCCAAAAACAAATGCCCGATCAAAGTCAATATGTCCGGCTGTCGACTTCTGCTGAGTGTCCATACGCAATTTCCGGTTACCGACAAGCGTGTTAATATGTCCTCGGCGCTTCCAAATTCATCGAAATGTTCCAGCAGGAGATAAGTGTTTGTTGAGCTAATCACATCTAACGCATCAATAGCCAGGAAAGCCGCGTCCATCTCCAATGTGCCGCCCTCGAAGTCGGCAGCCTCTCCTTTCCAAAGTTCGGGTCGTGGGGTCTTTGGGGGAATATACTCGAAGATTGGATTGGGACCCATCGACAAGGGCGCGAACACATGATCGATGGTATGATAGTGTTTTATATTCAGGAACGCGTCGTCAGCGTCGTACCACGCGTCTCGGGCTGCAAGAAGCGAAGGCGTGGGACGCATGTCGGCCGGCCACTTGTCCCAATCCTCGGAAAGCGGCTCGGTGACTTTATCCGGGGAAACGGCGCAATATTCGTTGGCGAATTCGAGCCCGGTCAATAGGGTAGCCCTCTCGAACCGGTACATGTCGACCAACAGGTTTTGAATCCCGAGCAGAATAACCAAAGTGACCGCGACTACCGACAGCAGTGACAGGAAGCCGAGAGCAAACCGACGATAGGCGGACCCGGAGTCAGGAGTCGTTCGGGCAATCGATGCGTCGTCGCTCATGGCCGGTTCTCGGAACGGACAGACGGCGTGAATGTGAAACCCTGGCCATACACATTCCGGATGAAGGGATGCCGGCGGTCCTTGTCGAGCTTCTTCCTCAGACGCGACAGCACCCGCGAAAGCGCCGCTTGAGGATTCTTGCCCGCGCCCATATTGAGCCTGTCGATGAGCGCCTCCTGGGTCATGAGGATCTGGGGGTTCTCCACGAAAGCGAGCAGCAGGTCGAATTCGCGGGGGCTCAAAGTCACGTCGGCGCCGTCGGGATTGCGCAGGCGGCGGCTTACGGCATCGACGGCCCAGCCTTCGAAGGAAACATAGTCTGCAGTGCGTTTGCCGCCTGCCCGGTGTCTCTTCAGTATCGTTTCGAGATGACGCCTGATCTGGATCGATCTCTTGAAGGTGGATTTGTACATGTATCCGTCGGCGCCCCGTTCCAATGCCTCGGTCTGCCGCTCGGGCGCCTTGTCGGAAGTCAGCATCACGACGATGACGTCGGAAAACTCGCGAATTCGACTCAATACCCCCAGTCCGTACATATCGGTGTTCAGCGTCAGGTCCAGGACGACAATGTCGATGTCGGGTTCCCGATGGAGCTTTTCGAGGGCTTCTTCGCCATCGTCCGCAAAGAGGACCTCGGTGGTCGATGAGGACCGCGAGAGTTCATTGGCAAGCCCGTTGCGGAACGCTTCATTGTCCTCGACAAGCAGATACTTGATCTTCATGGCAGTTCTTTCTGCAAATGGCCGCGCCTGCCCGGATCGTCTGTCGGCCGGCGTCCGCCGCCCTGCCTCCTCCGTCCCGTTCATGCGGCGACCGCCCTGTCGCGTCATGTCCTGTCGGACTCCGTATAGAGACAAATCAGGACGTTACCCAACTTAAATTTTTCAAAAAGAGACAATATAGACAAGAATATAAATTATTGTCTTTTTTCAGCATCCGCCCGCGGGCGCGTCCCCACCACCCGAAACCGGCTTTCCGGCCGACGCCCCGCCGCCGTCCGTCGGAGGCGTTGTTCAGGTGGGCTTCCCCTGCCGGGTAAGGCGCTCGACGCAGCGTTCCAGACCGAAGACATGATCGTCCTCGATTCCGAGGCGGCGCAACTCGCCCGCGAGCTGCCGCATATAGTCGATATTGGTGCCGCTCGGGCCGGCGGAGCGCAGGATCTGCGCCGCCATGTCCGGGAAGGGCGCGGGGCCGAGCCAGGCGCGGTTGCCGACCGGCGCGACATAGACCGCACCGTCCGCTTCGCCGTCGCGGAATTCCAGCCGCACCACCTCGCGCCGGTAGCCGTTCTTCTCGCGATAGTCGAGCTCGTCCCAGGTTCCGCCCATCTCGGCCGCACCCACGAAATAGGCCATGCCGCCGCAGGACGCGCCCGGCTCCGGCACAAGCGTCACGACCCGGCCCGGCGCATGCGCCACCCCGCGATGGTCGTGCGAGCCCTGCCAGAAGCGGCGCGTCCAGCCGCGCACCCAGGCGACCCGCTTTTCGCGATACGGGATGTCCGGCCGCCAGATCAGCGAGCCGTAACCGAACACCCACACGCCGTCCGGCGCCGCGCTCATGCGACGCGCCCGACATGGTCGAGAATGGCGCGGGCGGTGAACTCCGGGTCTTCCTCCGGCACGAAATGCCCGCAATCCTCCGCGATCAGGCCCCGCACGTCGTGCGCCACCCGGCGCATCGAGGCCTCGACTTCGCCCGCCCGGCCGAAAGCGTCCGTCCTGCCGCCGCCGATGGCGAGCACCGGCATGGGCAGGCGGAAGCCGGTCGCCAGCAGGGCTTCGTTGTCGGCCATGTCCCGCGGCAGGTTCCGGTAGTAGGCGAAGCCCGCGCGGAGCGCCTCCGGCTGGCTGTAGGTGCGCAGATACTCCGCGACGGCTTCTTCGTCGATGGCGTCCGGCCGCGCCGAATAGGCCCGGTAGAACCAGCCGAGATAGGTGCGCTCGCGCCCGTCCACCAGCGCCTCCGGCAGGTCCGGCGTGCGGTGGAAGGCGTGGTGCCAGCGCCGCCCGCCCTGCGAGAACTCCCCGCCGTCGCCGGGGATCACCACGTCGATGACGGTGAGGCTGAGCGCCGCCTCCGGATGCGCCGCGGCGAGCGCGAAAGCCGTCGGTCCGCCCCAGTCATGGCCGACAAGGTGCCAGCGGTCGAGACCGAGATGGCCGGAAAGCAGGCGGAAGACGTCGTCCGCGACCGTGTGCTTGTCGTA
>JAJEAZ010000581.1 GCA_022824105.1 Alphaproteobacteria bacterium | reverse complement strand
CGCCTGCTGGACCATATCGTGCCCGACCGGGTGCATGTGCTGGCCAAGGGCAGGATCCTCCGTTCCGGCGGCAGCGAGCTCGCGCTGGAGCTGGAGGAGAAGGGCTACGGCGAAATCATGGGCGAGGCGGCATGACGCCCCAGGTCGCGTTACCGGGCGTGGAGGCCTACCGCGAGGCGTTCGAGAGCATCCGCGCCTCGCTGCCGGGCGAGCGCGGGGCCGCCTTCGAGGCCTTTGCCGCCAGGGGCTTCCCGACCAACCGGGTCGAGGCGTGGAAATATACGAGCCTGCGCCCGCTTGCGCGCCAGCGCTTCCGGCCGGCGGCGCCCGATATGGAGGCCGCCGTGCCCTTCCTCGGCGACGGGCCGCGCATCGTTCTGGTGAACGGCTTCCTGCGCGAGGACCTCACGACCGTTCCGGTCGGCCGCTGGGGCGGGCCGAACGGCCGGGCGGGCGCGGAGGAAGAGCCGCTGGTCGCGCTCAACGCCGCCATGGCGGGCGACGGCTACGCGCTGACTATCGGCGAAGTTCGGGACGAGCCCATCGAGATCGTCCATGCGACCGTGCCGGGTCCCACCGGCCCGGTGGCGCAGTCGCGCAACCGGATCACCGTCGAGCCGGGCGGCGCGGCGCATGTCGTCGAGCGGCATGTCGGCTTGGGGAGCGGCGCCTATTTCGTCAACGGGGTCACGGAGATCGAGGTGTGGGACGGCGGGCGGCTCCGCCACACCAAGCTGCAGGAGGAAGGTGCGGACGCGCACCATCTCTGGTTCATGCCCGCCCGGCTGGACCGGGGCGCGGTGCTGGAGAGCACGGTCTTCACCTTCGGCGCGCGGCTCTCGCGCAACCAGATCGAGGCGGACATCCCGGGCGAAGGCGCGGAACTCTCGCTCAAGGGAGCCTACGCCGTCTCCGGCCGGCAGCTTGCCGATCACACGAGCCGCATCGAGCACCGCGCGCCGGGCGCGACCAGCCGGCAGGTGTACAAGGGCGCCATCGGCGGGCAGGCGCGCGGCGTCTTCCAGGGCCATATCGTTGTCGCCGAGGGGGCGCAGAAGACGGACGGCCACCAGCTTAACCGCGCGCTGCTGCTTTCCGGCCGGGCGGAGATCGACGCCAAGCCGGTGCTGGAAATCTATGCCGACGACGTGCAGTGCAGCCACGGCGCAACCGCCGGCGACATAGACGGCGACGCGCTCTTCTACCTGCGCTCGCGCGGCATTCCCGCCGACGCCGCGCGCGGCCTGCTGGTGCGCGCCTTCCTGTCGGAAATACTGGAAGACACGCCCGAGGGCGCGCTGCGCACGGCGGTCGAAGAACGGATAGACGGATTTCTGGAGGCCGGCGCATGAGCCCGGACAGCACCCCGACCCTCAGGCCGAATTACGATGTGCTGGCGATCCGCCGGGACTTCCCGATCCTCGCGCGCGAGGTGTTCGGCAAGCCGCTGGTCTATCTGGACACGGGCGCGAGCGCCCAGAAGCCGCGCCAGGTCATCCGCGCCATGACGCAAGTGATGGAGGAGACCTACTCCAACGTCCATCGCGGCGTCCATTTCCTCTCCCAGGCCTGCACGGACCAGTTCGAGGCGGCGCGCGAGACGGTGGCGCGCTTCATCAATGCGCCGGAAGCCGACGAGATCGTCTGGACGCGCGGGGCGACGGAGGCCCTCAACCTCGTCGCCGCCACATGGGGCCGGGCGAATATCGGGCCGGGCGACCGGATCGTGATCTCGACGCTGGAGCACCACTCCAACATCGTGCCCTGGCAATTTCTGCGCGACGAGACGGGGGCGCAGCTCGCGGTCATTCCCGTGGACGATGCGGGCGAGGTCGATCTCGACGCCTATGCCGCACTGCTAGGCGACGGCCGGACGAAGCTCGTCTCGGTCACCCATGTCTCCAACTCCATCGGCACCGTGCTGCCGATCAGGGAGATGGCGCGGATGGCGCATGAGAAGGGCGCGCTGTTCATGGTGGACGGCTGCCAGGCCGCGCCGCACATGCCCGTCGACGTGCAGGAACTCGATGTCGATTTTTATTGCTTCTCCGGGCACAAGACCTACGGGCCGACCGGCATCGGCGCGCTCTGGGGCCGCAAGGCGCTGCTCGACGCCATGCCCCCCTACCAGGGCGGCGGCGAGATGATCGCGCATGTCACCTTCCAGAAGAGCACCTTCAAGGACGCCCCGCACAAGTTCGAGGCCGGCACGCCCGCCATCGTCGAGGCGGTGGGGCTGGGCGCGGCGCTCGACTATATCGAGGCTGTCGGGCGCGACGCGATCCTGGCGCATGAGACGGATGTCGCCGACTATGCCCGCGAGCGTCTTGCCGCCGTGCCGGGCGTGCGCATCGTCGGCCATGCGCGCGAGCGGGGCGCCATTGTCTCCTTCACCATGGACCAGGCCCACCCCCACGACATCGGCACCATCATCGACCGCGCGGGCGTGGCTGTGCGCGCCGGGCACCATTGCGCGTTCCCGGTGATGGAGCGCTTCGATGTCGGCGCGACGGCCAGGGCCTCCTTCGGGCTCTACAACATGAAGAGCGAGGTGGACCGGCTGGTCGAGGCGCTGGACGAGGTCGCGGAGATCTTCGGGCGATGAACGAGCTGCGCGAGCTTTACCAGGAGGTGATCCTCGACCACGGGCGCAATCCGCGCAATTTCCGCCGCATCGAGGACGCCGACGGCG
>JAJEAZ010000492.1 GCA_022824105.1 Alphaproteobacteria bacterium | reverse complement strand
CCGCGTCGTCGCGCCCGAGGTCGGCGTAATCGTCACCGGGCCGCCGGGCTCGCTCTTCAGAACCACCGTGTAGGTGTCCGTCTCGTCGTTCGCCGCCACCGACAGGCTCGACTTCGACACCACCACGCCGTGACCGGCGTCGGTGGTGGTCACCGCGACGGGATCGATCATGATGCCGTTGTAGGCGCCGCTCGCCGCGGTCGCCGCGTGCGTGATGTTGAAGGACTCGTTCGCGCCGTCGGCGTCGTTCAGCGCCCGCACCGTCACCGTCTGCGCCGTGCTCCAGTTGCCGCTGTTGCCGTGGGTGAAGGTCAGGGTGTTCTGGTTGCCGGTCGTGCCCGCGTCGGTGTCCACCTCGACCGCGGTGGCGTCGCCGTTGGTCGCCGTGATCGTCACGTTCACGCCCGGGTCGGTGTCGAGGACAACCGTGTAGGTCTTCTCGATGGTGCTCGAAGTGCCGAGCTCGGTCAGGGCAAGCGAGGTCGGGGAGACGGTGACGCCGTCGGTGGCGGCGGCGCAGTCGGCATGCGTGGAGGGATGAAAATCAATTTGGATCTGATCGTAGGAAGAGCCGTAATCCTCATAATTTAAGCTCCCATTGGCACTGATGTTTTGAACCCGCAGGGTAAAATTGCCGTCCTGGTCCGCGGTCACATTCAATGTCTCATGATTGGAGAATTCCGTGCCGTCCGAATTCAGGAATTTGAAGTGGGTTCCAGGAGTGGGCCCCGTACTATCCCACTCAAAAATGTGGCCTTCGCCGGCATCCGCCCCGGAAAAGACCACATCCACCGTCTGGCCCTGGCAGACAAAGCTGGGGTTTGCGGTGAATACCACGGCCCCGGCCCCGGACGTCCATCCGGCCAGCAGCAGGAAGGCGAACGACGCCGACAGCACGCCGCGCAGCCCGCATCGGGTGCCGGCCGACGAGGCAAACCAGGATCGGAACCATGCCCGGCCGCCATGAGAGGGATGCCGAGGACGCTCCGCGGCGGCGTGCGATGCGGGCGTTCCCGCGTTCCGGTTCCGATCGGTCATCATCGCATCACTCCAGTCAATTCTGTCTGCTGCAGGTTGCCTGTCCCGCGTCCGCCGCCCGGTCCCGGGCGGCGTCTTCGTCGATGTTTCGGGGCCTGCCCCGGACCTCGATCCGGGGGATCGGCACCGCGTCCGGAATCCCGCGCAGGCGCTCTCCGTCCGCCGTGCAGATGCCTGGACCCTCCTCCGACCCCGCGCAGGCGACGCCGGGGCGGAACCGCAGCTCCATCGGCCCGTCGCCCGACGGCGCCAGCACCAGCCGCCAGGCATGGGCCGGGCGGCCGAAGCCGTCGAGCGGCGCGGCCTCCGCCAGCGCGCCGCCGGCGACCGCGACGGAGCCGGTCTCCGGCCCGAACGCCGCCACCGGGCGCGAGAAGGCGACCGCGACCGCCACCCGGTCCCCCGCGCCCCCATGCCCCGCCGGCGGCACGTCGGGCAGCACGGCGGCGAGCCGGCCCGGCGCGCGCATCGTCGCGAGCGGGCTCACCGGCAGGGGGCGCAGGTGGGCTCCGTCACTTTCTGCCTCCACAATCCGGAAACTCTCCACGCCGGTCGCGGGATCGACCCGCGTCACCAGGTCCGAGGGCCGCTTTCCGCCGACCCGGTCCGGCGACGCGCGGCCGAGGCCGCCCCAGCTCACCAGCCAGCCGCCGTCCGGCAGGGGTTCGACATGCCCGCCGGCATGGCCGAGCATGTCGCGCGCGCCCCGGAGCGCATGGTCGCGCACGAAGACCGCCTCGCCGTGCTCAAGGTCGAGCGCGTATTCCACCGCCCGGCTGTAGATGCCGGACGGACGGCCGAGCGGCTTGCCGGTCCGGGGATCGATGACGCAGGCCACGCCGTTGTCGAACAGCAGCAGGCGCGGAAGACGCAGGCCGGGAGGAGGCGGCAGCAGCTGCGCCGCGTGCTGGCCGCAGAACTCACCCTCCGGATCGCCGACGATGCGGAGCGGCGGCGGCCCGAGGCCGCGGCGTTGCCAGTCTTCCGGATCGAGATTGCTCGCCCCGATTCGCCAGACGATCTCCTCGCCGGGCGTTGCATGCGGGTCGATCATGACGATGGTGGAACAACCCCGGAAGGACGCCAGCACGCCCTCGTCGGTCCATTCGACGGAGTTGACATGGGCATAGTTGCCGGGGAACCAGTGCTGGGCGCAGTCCTCCAGCGGCAGCCGGCCCCAGGAGTTCCAGGTCCAGCGCACCGCCCCGTCCGGGCCCCGGAGCTGGATCGCCGAATCCAGCATCTCGACGCCTGCCCCGTATGGCTTGCCGTCGCGGTCCGGGAACGGGAGATGCCGCAGGTCCCGCACCGACGGCTCGTGGGTCAGCAGCAGCGTCGAGCCGTCCGCCAGCAGCCGGAAATCGTGCCGCCCCGTCGTGGTCAGCGGCGCGGCCGTCGCGACGGTGCGCAACGGCGCGAGGGTCCGGTCGAGCACGGTCCATGACCGCACCCCGAACCCGTCGCCCTCGATAAGCCCGGCATGCGCCCAGCGCAGCTCCGGGCCGGACCCGAAGGGACGCAGGAAGAAGCCCGCCGTGCCGCCGCCGGCCCGGACATGGGCGCGCGGGACGCCGTGTTCGTCCAGGATCGCCGCCCAGGGGCCCCCGGTCAATGCAAGCAGCGCCTCCAGCGGCCGGGCGGGATCGGGCCCGGTGCGGATCGCCCAGAGCTCGGGCGGCATGCAGTGGAGCGTGTAGGTCGTCCAGGCTCCGTCGGCTGCGGCAACCGTCACCGCCACGTCGCTCGCGGGCGTGACCGGGACCGCCGCCGAGCCCTCCCCTCCCGGCCGGGGCTGGATGCCGTTCACCGAAACCCGCACCCCCTGCGGCGCCGAGAACGAGACCGTCATCACGTCGCGCTCGTCGCACCGCACCCCGTAATGCAGGATGCGGGGATCGAAGGCCGGGCGCGGGGCGGGGTCTTCGGAGGCCGGGCGCGAGCGGGCGCTGTCGGTGCGGGCGGTGAGTGCGGACAGCATCGGGCCCACGACCGGGTTGGGCAGCTCCGCCACCGCCTGCCGGTCCGGCCCGTGGCGGTCGGTATAGGAGACGACCGCGCGGAGCGGACGGCCCGCGTCCGCGGCCGTCGGCGTGTAGACGAGCCCGGCCGCCTGCGGGATCGCCTGCCACTCGCCGGGAGCCTGCCAGCGTTCCCATTGCACTATCGGGGCCGGGGCGGTGTCGGGAAGGTCAGGGTCGGTCAGGCTTACCGTCACCGGCTCGCCGACGGCGGGGCGCCAGGGCCGCGCCACGGCCCGGCCCGGCTCGTCGCGGTCGTCCACCCGCACGGTGACGGCAATCGCATCGCCGTCCGCACCGGTGCCCCTCAGCGTCACTGCGTAGCGGTTGTCGGCATCCGCGTCCCCGGGCCTCTCGAAATCCGGCGGGGCGGCGAAGCGCAGCGCCCCCGCCTCGACCCGGAACCGGGCCGCGTCCGGTCCCGACAGATGCCAGGCGTCCGAATGCGTGCCCGAAGGCGTGTCGGCCGGCAGGCTCAGGACGCGGGCGACGGAGCCTTCGGGGTAGGCGATCTCCCGGGCGGCCTCAGGGCCGTCGGCGGCCAGGGCCGGGGCGCAGGGCAGCGCCAGCAGAATGGCTGCGACCGCGCAAGCAGCGCCGGGGAAGAATGTGCGGGGAGAAGAAGGTGGCCGGCGGGCGATCCCCGTCCCGGCGGAGGGAGCAGCGTCAGGCCGGGATGGTGGCCCCTTCCGGCAGCGCGGCCATGCCGCCGCGATCATGGCCGGAGCGCAGACCCAGGTGGGGCTGACCGGCTGACCGGCTGACCGGCTGACCGGCTGACCGGCTGACCGGCTGACCGGCTGACCGGCTGACCGGCTGACCGGCTGACCGGC
>JAJEAZ010000012.1 GCA_022824105.1 Alphaproteobacteria bacterium | reverse complement strand
GATATGGCCGATGCCGGGGCTTTCGAACTCCATGATGCAGGCCCCGAGCTTGACGCCCCGGTGGCCGGCCATCTCTTTCATGCTCGCCATGGCGGCTCCATATGTTGCAGGCTTGGGCGTAACGGTATCCCGGAAGGCGGGGCGGGGGAAAGGCAGGAGAAGCCATGACGGCGCGATACGACTTCACGAACCAGACAGCCGTGGTGACGGGCGGGGCGCGCGGCATCGGCCTTGCGATAGCGCACCGCCTCCACCGCGACGGCGCGGCGGTCGCGGTCTGGGACATGGATGCGGCGGCGGGCGAGGCCGCCGCGGCCGGCCTCGGCGGGCGCGCGGCCTCCTTCGCCGTCGATGTGACCGACTACGCCGCCGTGGAGGCCGCGCTCGCGGCGACCGAGGCCCGGCTCGGCCCGGTCTCGATCCTCTGCAACAATGCCGGCATCGCAGGACCTGCCGGGCCCGCCTGGGACTATCCGCTCGAGGACTGGCACGCCGTCATCGATCTCGACCTGAACGGCGTCTATTACGGCTGCCGCGCCGCCCTGCCGGGGATGATGGAACGCGGCTACGGGCGCATCGTCAACACCGCCTCCATCGCCGGCAAGGAGGGCAACGCCAACGCCGCCGCCTACAGCGCAGCCAAGGCGGCCGTCATCGGGCTCACCAAGTCGCTCGGCAAGGAGACGGTGGGCACCGGCGTTCTCGTCAACTGCGTCGCGCCCGCGGCGGTCGAGACGGACATCTTCAAGCAGATCACGGAGGCGCATATCGAGATGATGCGCTCCAAGATCCCGATGGGCCGCTTCGGCACCGTCGAGGAGGTGGCCAACATCATCGCCTGGCTCAGCTCGTCGGAATGCAGCTTCCAGACCGGCGCCGTCTTCGACGTCTCCGGCGGCCGCGCGACCTATTAGAGCACGCCCGCCCTCAGCGGTGCTGCCAGACCGGCTCGCGCTTGGCGATGAAGGCGTCCACGCCCTCTTCGGCGTCGCGCAATTCCATGTTCGCCGCGATGACGCCGCTGGTGTAGCCGTAGGCTTCGTCGAGCCCCATTTCGAGCTGGCGGTAGAAGGCCTCCTTGCCGATCTTCACCACGGCGCCGGACTTGCCGGCGATCTTCGCCGCAAGCGCCCGCGTTTCGGTTTCGAGCGCGGCGGCCGGCACGACGCGGTTGACGAGGCCGAAGCGCCACGCCGTCTGCGCGTCCATGAGGTCGCCGGTCAGCAGCATCTCCATCGCGTGCTTGCGCGAGACGGTGCGCGAGAGCGCCACCATCGGCGTCGAGCAGAACAGGCCGATATTGACGCCGGGGGTGGCGAACCGCGCCTCCTCGCTCGCAATGGCGAGGTCGCAGCTGGCGACGAGCTGGCAGCCGGCCGCGGTCGCGATGCCGTGGACGCAGGCGATCACCGGCTGGGGCTGGCGCACGATGCGTGTCATCAATGCGCTGCACTCGGCGAACAGCAGGTCGTAGAAGGCGCGGTCCGGCCGGGCGCGGATTTCCTTCAGGTCGTGTCCGGCGCAGTAGCCGGGGCCGTTCGCCGCGATCACCACGGCGCGCACCGAACGGTCCTCGCCGATGGCCTCCAGCGCGGAGGAAAGGGCCGCGATCATCGGCCGGGAGAGCGCATTGCGCTGCGCCGGCCGGTTGAGAGTGAGGGTGGCGACGCCGTCCGCATCGCTGCGCAGCAGGATCGGTTCGTTCATCGGTTCGGTCTCCCGCGCCGTCGGATCGGCCGCGACGCCTCGCGCGTTGACAGGCGCTGCGATGCCGCTATGTTGCGCCGCCGTCTCGCTCCAGTGAAGAGGGACAGATGAACACATACTCCGCCAAGCCGGCAGACGTCGAGCGGAAATGGTGGCTGATCGACGCCGACGGGCTGGTGCTCGGGCGGCTCGCCTCCATCGTCGCCATGCGGCTGCGCGGCAAGCACAAGGCGCTCTACACGCCGCATATCGACTGCGGCGACCATATCGTGGTCGTCAATGCGGACAAGGTCGCCCTGACCGGCGCGAAGGAAGACGACAAGGTCTATAACTGGCACACCGGCTATCCGGGGGGGCTGCGCTCGCGGACGGTGCGCGAGCAGCGCGCCCGGCGCCCGGAGCAGATCGTCGTCAAGGCCGTCGAGCGGATGCTGCCCAAGACCAAGCTCGGCCGGCAGGTGATCTCGAAGCTGCATGTCTATGCCGGCCCGGAGCACCGCCATGCCGGCCAGAAGCCCGCGCCGCTCGACATCGCCGCCATGAACCCCAAGAACGCCAGGAGGGCCTGAAGGCCATGGCCGAGGACACCCGCACGCTCGCCGATCTGAAGCAGGTCCTCGAAGGCGAGGACGCGCCCGAGCGCCCGGCCCCGGCCGCCCCCGCGGCGCCGGAGATCGACAATTTCGGGCGGGCCTACGCCACCGGCAAGCGCAAGGAGTCGGTGGCGCGCGTCTGGATCCGCCCCGGCGCCGGCCGGGTGACGGTGAACGGCAGGCCGGAGGACACCTATTTCCCGCGGCCGACCCACCGCATGCTGATCGCCCAGCCCTTCGCCGCGGTGAACCGCACCAACCAGTATGACGTCATCTGCACGGTGCGCGGCGGCGGCCAGTCCGGCCAGGCCGGCGCGGTGCGCCACGGCATCGCCAAGGCGCTCACCTGCTTCGAGCCGGGCCTGCGCCCGGCGCTCAAGCAGGGCGGGTTCCTGACCCGCGACGCGCGCCGCGTCGAGCGCAAGAAATACGGCAAGCCGAAGGCGCGGCGCAGCTTCCAGTTCTCGAAACGGTAGCGCCATTCCGGCGCGGAGGGCCGCGCCAGAGGGAAGGGAGAGCGCCCATGCCCCAGATCGGAAACCGGGCCCGGGCGGCGATCCTGGGCGCGAGCGGCTATACCGGCGCGGAGCTGATCCGCCTGCTGGCCCGCCACCCGCATATCGAGATCCGCACGCTCACCGCCGACCGGCGCGCGGGCGAGCCCTTCGGCGCGGTGTTCCCGCATCTGGCCGCGCTCGGCCTGCCGGACCTGGTGCGCATCGAGGACGTGGATTTCGGCGCCCATGACATCGTGTTCTGCTGCCTGCCGCACGGCACGACGCAGGAGACGGTGGCGGCGCTCCCGGACCATCTGAAGGTGGTGGACCTGTCGGCGGATTTCCGCCTCGCCGACATCGAAACCTATGCCGAGTGGTACGGCCATGCGCACCGGGCGCCGGAGCTGCAGAAGAGCGCGGTTTACGGCCTGACGGAGATCAAGCGGCCTGAAGTGGCGCGCGCCCGTCTGGTCGCCAATCCGGGCTGCTACCCGACAAGCGCGCAGCTTCCGCTGGTGCCGCTCATCGAAGCGGGCGCGGTCGAGGCCCGCAACATCATCGTGGACGCCAAGTCCGGCGTCACCGGGGCCGGGCGGTCGCTGCGCGAGGACATCCTGTTCGCGGAGGTGCAGGACGGCATCCACGCCTACGGCATCGGCCGGCACCGCCATGCGCCGGAGATCGAGCAGGGGCTGGGCGAGGCGGCGGGCGCGCCCGTCACGGTCAGCTTCACCCCGCATCTGGCGCCCATGAACCGGGGCATTCTCTCGACCATCTATGTCGAGCTCGCCAATGGCGAGACGGCCGACGGGCTGCGCGAACGGCTCCGCGAACGCTATGCGGACGAGCCTTTCGTGCATGTGCTGCCCTCCGGCGCCCCGGCGACCCGGCATGTGCGGGGCACCAACCGCTGCGATATCGGCGTGGCGGCCGACCGCGCGCCCGGCCGGGCGATCCTGGTCTCGGCCATCGACAATCTCGTCAAGGGCGCGTCCGGGCAGGCGGTGCAGAACATGAACGCCATGCAGGGCTGGGAGGAGACGACCGGGCTCGAACTGGAAGCGATGTATCCGTGAGGGGCAGGGTCCTGCCCTACCGGGGCGTCTGGCCGAAAATCGCCGAGGATGTCTTCATAGCGCCGGGCGCCGTGGTGGTCGGCGATGTGGAGATCGGGGCCGGCGCCAGCGTCTGGTACAACGCCGTGGTGCGCGGCGATGTCGGCCGCATCCGCATCGGCGCGGGCGCGAATATCCAGGACGGCACCGTGGTGCATGTCACCGGCGGCGCCTTCGACACCGTGATCGGCGACGAGGTGCTGGTCGGCCACCGCTGCATGATCCACGGCTGCCGGCTGGAGGACCGCGCCTTCATCGGCATGAGCGCGACGGTGCTGGACGGCTGCGTGGTCGAGGGCGACGCCATGCTGGCCGCCGGCTCCCTGCTCGCGCCCGGCAAGCGCATTCCGGGCGGCGAGCTCTGGGCCGGCTCGCCCGCCAAGAAGATGCGCGACCTCACCCCGGAAGCGCTCGAAGGCTTCCGCCGCCAGGTCGCCCACTACGCCCGGAACGCCCAGCTCCACCGGGAGTCGCTGAGGGACCTGTAGGCGGCCCTTGCCTTCCGGGCGGCGCCGATTCATGTTGTCGGCGGCCCGGAAAGCGGCGTGCGGAGCGGCGGCGGCGACCATGTCGAAACCCGAAGATATCAGGGACAGGCCGGCCTACACGGTTCCGGAGGCGGCGGGCTATCTGAAAATGCCTGTACCGACGCTCCGGTCGTGGGTGCGGGTTGTCGGCCGCCCCGACAGGCGGCGAAGCCCCGGCCAGGACCGGCTGATCGAGCCCGCTTGCGAAAACCCCTTGCGCCTTTCCTTCAACAATCTTGTCGAGTGTCATACGCTTCGCGCACTCAGGACAAAACATGGAGTGTCCATACAATCTGCGCTTGTAGCCAAGGAAGCGGCAAAGAGGGCGTGTAGTACGGAAAGACTGTTCCTGAGCGATCAATTGCTGACGAATGCCGGAGAAATTTTTCTCGAAAAATACGGTGATCTGACCAATGTCACCAAATCCGGACAGCTTGCCATGAAGGCGATACTAAGGGAGTTGTTGAAATCGATCGACCGGGATGAATTTCACCTTCCAAAAAGATTTTATCCCGTGGACGGGGAAAACCGCACTATTGCAATAGATCCATACATAGCGTTCGGCCGCCCCGTTATTTCTTGTTGCGGAATTTCAACCGGCGCAATTGTAGCCCGTCTGGACGCAAATGAAACGGAAGAAGAGATTTCCAGTGATTATAATTTGACATTGGAGGATGTCAGGCAAGCGGCAATTTATGAAAGAGCTGCCTAAGTGTGATATTCTTTACCGACCGGGACCTGGGCCGTCTTTTTCCGGATATCCTGGAGGCTTCCGGTCTCGAAGTGAAAAGACATGCCGACCTCTTCCGGCATGACGCTCCGGACGAAGAATGGCTGTCGGAGGTCGGTGGGAACGGCTGGTTCGCCATATCGAGAGACCGGCGTATCAATTACAGGCCGAACGAGAAGGAAGCGGTCATACGCGCGAAGACGGCGCTCTTCATCGTCGTCGGAAAAGCGCCGCACAGGGAGTTGGCCGAGAATTTCGTCCGCTCCATTCGGGTTGTCGAGCGCTTTGCGCGTCTGCACGAGCCGCCGTTCATCGCCAGGGTGTATCGGCCGTCGGGGAGCGGCGCGCAAGGGCGTCAACCCGGTCCGGGCCGCGTGGCGCTGTGGTATCCGGACGGCGGGTGACCGCCTCCCCCGTCTTTGACCGGGGCGGATGACGCGCCTTATTGTGTCCCGAACCAAATCCGCCCGACCGGAGGACGAGACGCCCCATGCCCGTGACCACGCCTGAAGTGAAGGCCGCCCTGGAGACCATCTTCGCCGGGGATTCGGAGATCTACCGGGAGCGCGGCTTCCAGCGCCGTATCGGCTACGGCACCCGTCCCGCGCTTCTCGTGATCGACATGGCCAATGCCTGGACCCGGCCGGACTATCCGTTCACCTGCGACAATATGGAGGAGATCATTCCCGCCAACCAGGCCCTGCTGGCGGCGGCGCGGGAGAAGCGGATTCCCGTCGTCTTCACCTCCACCGCCTACCGCAATCCGACGGGCCCCCACCCGGATACCGGCCTCTGGCACCTGAAGATTCCGACGGAAATCCTCTCGGAGGGCTCCGAAGCGACCGCCATAGACGACCGCGTGGCGCCCGAGCCCGGCGAGCAGGTCATCCTCAAGAAGCGGGCCAGCGCCTTCCACGGCACCTGGCTCGCCGGCTACCTCCGCGCGCAGCGGGTGGACACGGTCATCGTCACCGGCGTCACCATGGCGGGCTGCGTGCGCCACAGCGTCGAGGACGCCATCGCCGACGGCTTCCGCCCGATCGTCGTGCGCGAGGCGGTCGGCGACCGGGTGCCGGGCGCGGTGGAGTGGAACCTGTTCGACATCGACGCCAAGTTCGGCGATGTGGAGCCGCTGGAGGCCGTGCTCGCCTATCTGAACGACCTGCCGGCGCTCGCCAACGACTGATACCAGCGGTCGTTGACCGGAACCGCGGCGCCACCCCCACCGTCGCCCCCTGCCGCATGCACAACTCTCGGTCCGGTGACTTCGCAACGCACGCCTGCAACCGTCGCCCCGGACTTGCCTGCCCCCGCGCAGGCGGGGGATCCGGGGCCCAGTTCCGGTCCTGGCGGCAGTTTCAGCGGTTGAGCCTGCTCTCCACCGGCTGCGGCGGTGGCGCGGGTCAGGGTCCCGGATCGGGTCCAGGATGACGACATGGGCCCCGGCTCGGGGGCCGGGGCGACGATACCGGCCGTGATCTTCACATGTGTCTGAAGTCGATGCCGCTGGTATCAGGCAATATTTTCACTTTTTGTTCCCAAGGGGGACTTGACATTTGGCGGTATGGTGTAGAATGAAAGTAGAGAGAGGCGGCTTCCGGGGCCGCCTTTCGGCGTTTCTGCAGAAAGCGATAGCCGGGGCCGCGAAAAAAGCCCCGGCGGGAACGGACGGGTGAGGTGCGCCCTGCGTCTCGCGCGCGCAATCAGGCGCGCGAACCGCGCCGGCGCCGACACCCGCCCGCGCCCGCACGCGATACGCGCGAAACAGGGACACCCCATCCCGCCCTTTGCCTGGAAGGAGGCACGCATGACCGAAACCGACCCCCTGCCCCGAACTGGCGGCGATGCCGGCCGCAAGGCTCGCGCCCGCCGCCGAAGCCCTCGTCCTGACTCTACCGGATTCACATATCAGGCTTCGCTGGCTTCGCAACGCATGCCCCCGCCCGTCGCCCCGGATCGGGGGAGCCTGTCCCCGCGAAGGCGGGGAGGGCAGGCTCCGGCGGTTGAACCTGTTCTCCACCGGCTGCGGCGGCACAGGAGGCCATGGTTGGACCCCGGCTTCCCCGCTCGGAGGCGGGGACAGGCGGGGGCCGGGGTGACGAAAAGCGGAACCGGCCATGACGGCAGCGAAGACGAGTTCCACCATGCCGGCGAGCGGGTCTTCGTCGGCCTGCCGGACGCGCCCGGGTTCGAGGCATGGCGCGAACGCCAGAGGCAACGCGAGGAGCGCGAAAAGCAGGAGGCCGCCGCGC
>JAJEAZ010000430.1 GCA_022824105.1 Alphaproteobacteria bacterium | reverse complement strand
CCCACCGGCCGCGCGCACTGGCATGTGCTGCTGCGCTCCCGCGCCATCGAGACCGGCTGCTTCATCGTGGCGCCGGCGCAGGTGGGCGAGCATGCGGAGGGGCGCAAGACTTACGGCCATTCGCTGATCGTCGCGCCCTGGGGCGAGGTGCTGGCGGACGGCGGCGAGGAGCCGGGCATCGTGACCGCCGAAATCGACACGGCCCGCGTCGAGGAAGCCCGGGCCCGCGTGCCCTCCCTCTCCGGCTACCGCCCGTTCGACCTGCCGGCGCGCTACAGGGCCGCCGCGGAATAGCTGCAGCGTTTCCGCTGCCGACGGTGCAGAAAACTCCATTTCCGAATCCTGGAGGCGCGTCCCCATGAAGCTGGGTCTTTCAATCGGTTACTCGGGCGCAAGGCTCGATCTCCCGACCGAACTGGTGAAGCTCGCCGACAGGCTCGGTTACGACACGGTCTGGACAGCCGAGGCGTACGGCACTGACGCCATGACGCCGCTCGCCTACCTCGCGGCCGTCACCGAGCGGATCAAGCTCGGCACCGGCATCATCCAGCTCGCGGCGCGCACGGCGGCCAATGCGGCGATGCAGGCCCAGACCATCGACGCGCTTGCCGGCGGCGGGCGGATGATCGTCGGCATCGGCGTTTCGGGCCCGCAGATCGTCGAGGGCTGGTACGGGGAACCCTGGGGCCGGCCTTACTGGCGGATCAAGGACTATGTCGCGATCATGCGGAAGATCTTCGCGCGCGAGGAGCCAGTGACGCATCAGGGCCGCGAAATCTCGCTCCCCTATGAGGGCGAAGGCTCCGCCGGCATGGGCAAGCCGCTCCGCATGATCCTGCATCCCAACCCGGACATCCCGATCTATCTCGGCACCGGCGCCGAATCGACCGTGCGCCTGACGGGCGAGATCGCCGACGGCTGGCTGCCGCTCGGCTTCATGCCAGGCACGCTCGACGAATACCGCCCCTGGCTGGAGCAGGGCTTCGCGCGGGCCGGCAACGGCAAGGGCTTCCACAATTTCGAGATCGTCGCCTCGCCGCATGTCATTCTGGGCGACGATGTGAAGGCGGGGCTGGCGCAGCTCAAGCCGCGGGAGGCGCTTTATGTCGGCGGCATGGGGCACCGCGACAAGAACTTCCACAACGCCATGATGCGCCGGCGCGGCTTCGAGGACGCCGCGGACCGCATTCAGGAACTCTACCTCGACGGCCGCAAGGACGAGGCGGCCGACGCCGTGCCGGACGAATGGGTGGACATGAAGGCGCTCATCGGCCCGCCGGCGCGCATCAAGCAGCGTTTCCGCGCCTGGGCCGACAGCGGCGCCACCGCCATCACCGTGCGCACCCGCAGCGAGGAAGCCGTCCGCGTCATAGGCGACGCGGCCCGCCTGAACCGGTAGGGAAGTAGCGCAGGTGACTGGTATCGCCGGTTCGCTACCAGTCTTCCACCGTTAGCCCGGGGACGCGGTGAAATTCGCGGGTATTGTTGGTTACGAGCGTGACACCCAGCGCCTTGGCATGGGCGGCAATCAGCAGCTCGTTCAGGCCGATGGGGCGGCCGGTTCGCTCAAGTTGATTACGGATTTGGCCATAGTGCCGGGTAGCGGCCTCTTCCAGCGGAAGCACATCTATGGCAGCCAGGACCGCTTCCACCTGGTCGGTCAATCGCTGCGAGCCCCGACGTTCAGTGCCGTAACGAAGTTCGGCAGCCACAATCACGCTGGTAGCGAAACTTCCGGGTTCGAGCCCGGCAGTTCGTTTGGCGACTTCCCCCTCCGGCTGCCTTATCAATTGCGAAAGGATGTTGGTATCGAGCAGGTAGGAAAGAGCCGCCACGTTAAATCACATCTTCGGGCTGCGATGGCGGATCAGCAATCTCGGGGAAATCCACTTCCAACGGTTCCAGCCGCGACAAGACTTCCGCCAGGCTTGGAGTGCGCTCCACAGGTTCGATAATCAGGCGGTGGCCTTCCTGACAGATCGTCACCTCGTCGGCCGCTAACTCGAACTCGCGCGGAATCCGAACGGCCTGGTTCCGGCCGTTGCGAAACAATCTCGCATGGCGGGTAGCCGTCATCGACCGCGCGCTCCGCAACCTATTGGCATATGCCAAGCATATGCCAATATCCCGAGCACGGTCAAGCCCTCACCCCCGCACCTTCATCAGGCGCTGCTTGTCGCGTTTCCAGTCGCGTTCCTTGATGGCGTGGCGCTTGTCGGCCTTGCGCTTGCCGCGGGCGAGGCCGAGTTCCAGCTTGGCGCGGCCTCCCCTCCGTCATGCTTGGACACCCACCTGCAAATGTCATGTTATGTCATGTTCCTCATGTGCTTGTCGCATACCCGGTTGCCCGTGCTGACATGACACCGTCCTTTCGTCCCTTTCGTCACCCCGGCCTCTGAGCCGAGGTCCATCCATGGCTCCCGAAGCCGTCGCAGCCGGTGGAGAGCAGGTTCAACCGCTGAAGCTGCCTCCGGAACCGAGGCTGGGCCCCGGCTTCCCCGCTCGGGGGCGGGGACAGGCGGGGGCCGGGGCGACGGTTGAGGGACGTGCGCGGCGAGAACCCCTGCGGGAGTGTCATGGTATGTCATGTTTTATCATGGGCGCACGCGGCGGCCTGCTGCTTTTCGCGCTCCTCGCGTTGCCTCTGCCGTTCGCGCCATGCCTTGAACTCCGGTGTGTCCGGCGGGCCCACGAAGACCCGTTCGCCGACATGGCATTCGATCAGCCGGCCCTCCTCGCCCTCCTTCATCGGGATCAGCCCGAAGCGGCGCTCCAGGTCTCCCGGCCATTCCCGGAACCCGGGCGCGGCGATGCTGCCTTTCCACACCTCGCCGCCATAGTGGAACTCGTCCTCGCTGCCGTCATGCC
>JAJEAZ010000018.1 GCA_022824105.1 Alphaproteobacteria bacterium | reverse complement strand
CCGGGCTCGCAAGCACGGCTACCAAGTCCAGCAATTCCGGTCGTCGCGATTCGGTCATGTCATCAACCGGAGCCAAGGATGGTCTTCATTTACCGAATATAGCAGGTAACCAGTCGCGGCAACACCTCGCCAGTCCTTATAATCCACGCGGATCTGACTACAGCCCTGCCCCTTGGGCCTTCGAACTCAAAATCGATAATGTATCGCTGCCCATACTCATCGGCTGCGCCCATTGACGCATCGCCGACAACAGCGGCTCTCTGGAGCGCGTCGATAAGCCGGCCCGAATTGCCCCGGTTTACGCCAACGAGCGCTTGAAACAGGCGGGCCTTGTGGAAGCCGTCTTCGTGATCGGGGTTGAGGCAATAGTCGACGATTTTGCGGCGGTCGACGATTGCCCGGTCGGCGTTGGGCAACTTCAACTGGGCCTGCCTATTGTTCGAATAGTCTTGTTCCGGGATTGCGGCTTGCCTGCGGCCATCGCTACAGCAGTCCGAGTTCGCCGAGTTCGGCGGCGAGGCGCGGGGGGAGCGCGTCGCCTTCGGCGTCGAGGCCGGGCGGCAGATCCGCGGGCGCGTCCTCGGCGCGGAGATAGCGCCAGCCCTGTAAGGGGCGGTGGGCGCGCGGCACCACGCGGACCAGCGCGTCGTCGAGCAGGATGGCGCAGCTGGGCCTGCCGCCCGCGCCCGGCGCCGGCTCGAAGGCCAGAATGCGCTGCCGGGCCTGCACGAAGCCCTTGACGACCCAGTAGATCGACCCGCCGCCGGCCAGTATTTCCTCGCCCCGCCGCGGCGTCATGCGGGTGATGTGCCTTGCGATGGCGCGGCCCTCCACCGCCTTCCAGTAGTCGCGGCGGCTGGCCTGCCAGTCCGCCAGCCCTTCCACGCTCCCGGTGCCGACGGACAGCTTGATGAGGTGCAACCCGCTCTTGTCCGCGTTCATGGCCCCGCTATAGTCGCCCGGTCAGCACCGAAGCAAGGAGAGCCGCCCCGTGTCGGACGAAAAGACCGTCACCTTCCCGGTCGAGGGCACGCATGTGATGATGTTCGCCCGCTCGATCGGAGACTACAACCCCGCCTACCACGATCCGGGCCAGGGCGAGGGCAACCCGGTGAGCGCGCAGGTTGCGCCGCCGACCTTCCCGCAGGCGGTGGCCCAGTTCGACCCCGACTATCCGCTGCGCATCAAGGACGGCGAGGCGTGGTTCGGGTCGGGCGGCACGCCGTCCGGCGTCGAGGGCAAGCCTGCCACTTCGGGCGGCCTGCATGCCGAGCAGCATTTCGAATATACGCGGCCGATCCGGCCGGGCGATGTGCTGACCGCGCGCTACAGCCAGGGCGAGACCTGGGAGAAGGAGAGCCGCCGCGCCGGCAAGCTCACCTTCACCGAGCGCCTTGTCGATTACTACGACCAGGACGGCAACCATGTCTGCCGGGCGCGCGGCGTCGGCGTGAGGACCGAACGGCCGGTCGATCAGGAATAAGGGGGAAACGGTCGATGAAAACCAGTGAAATCTCGGTCGGCCAGACCTTCGAGAAGGTCGTGGTCCAGGACCTGAAGCGCACCCAGCTCGTCATGTATTCGGGCGCCAGCGGCGACTACAACCCGCTGCACACCGACGACCTCTATTGCAAGGAAGCCGCCGGCTATCCGGGCGTGTTCGCCCACGGCATGCTGACCATGGGCATGACCGGCACGCTCGTCACCGACCTGTTCGGCGCGGAGAATGTGCGCAAATACGGCGTGCGCTTCACCAACCAGGTCTGGCCGGGCGACACGCTGACCGCAACCGCCACGGTGCAGGACATCCGCGAGGAGGACGGCCGGGCGTTGGCGGAGATCGGCATCGAGACCAAGAACCAGGACGGCAAGACCGTCGTTCTCGGCTCGGCGACGGGCCTGCTGGAAGACTGAACGAACACCTGACCCCGGGGGGACTGACGCCATGACGGCATGGGATGTCGCGGTCGTCGGCTGCGGCAATGCGGCGCTGTGCGCGGCGATTTCGGCGCGGGAGCAGGGCGCCCGCGTGGTGGTGCTGGAGAAGGCGCCGGAGGAGGAGCGGGGCGGCAATTCCTTCTTCACCGCCGGCGGCTTCCGCTTCGTCCATGACGGGCTGGAGGATGTCTGCGCCGATGTGCTGACCGACCTCTCGGAGGCCGAGAAGGAACGCATCGAGCTGCCCACCCATGACCGGCAGTTCTTCTACGACACGCTGATGAAGGTGACGCGCCACCAGGCGGAGGAGGACCTCGCCTGGACCCTGATCGACGGGTCGCGCCCGGCCATGGCGTGGCTGCGCGGGAACGGCGTGCGCTTCGTGCCGATGTTCGGCCGCCAGTCCTACGAGGTGGACGGCAAGCAGGTGTTCTACGGCGGCGTGAACATCGAGGCCGTCGGCGGCGGCGCGGGGCTGGTGGACTTCCTGCTGCGCCGGGCCGAGGCGGTCGGCATCGGGATCCGCTACGAGACGGGCGCCACCGGCCTGGTCCAGGACGAGACAGGGCGCGTTACCGGCCTCCGCGTGCGCACGCCGGAGGGCTATGAGGTGCTGGAGACCGGCTCGGTGGTGCTGGCCTGCGGCGGCTTCGAGGCCAATCCGGAGATGCGGGCCCGCTATCTCGGCCACGGCTGGGACCTCTGCCGGGTTCGCGGCACCCGCCACAATACCGGCGACGGCATCCGCATGGCGCTGGAGGCGGGCGCGCGGCCGCACGGCAATTGGTCCGGCTGCCACTCGGTCGGCTGGGACATCTCCGCCCCGCCCTACGGGGACCGCGCCGTCGGCGACAATTTCCAGAAGCACAGCTACCCGCTCGGCATCATGGTGAACCTCGACGGCGAGCGCTTCGTCGATGAGGGCGAGGACTACCGCAACCTCACCTATGTGCGCTTC
>JAJEAZ010000596.1 GCA_022824105.1 Alphaproteobacteria bacterium | reverse complement strand
GGGGGTGCGGCCGAACTCCGTCATGTTCGCCATCAGCGGCGCGTTGACCGCTTGAGAGAAGCGCCGGAACATCGCTTCGCTGATGAGGGCATCCGCGAAAACGATGTCGGCGCCCGCCTCTATATAGAGGTTGGCGCGTTCGATGCCCGCTTCCAGGCCCTCCTGGGCGACGGCGTCCGTGCGAGCGATGATGCGCAGATGCGTGCGCGCCCGGTGCGCGGCCTCCACCTTGCGCGCCATCTCTTCCGGGCCCGCCAGCTGCTTGTCGTTCAGGTGGCCGCATTTCTTCGGCAGCAGCTGGTCCTCGATCTGCACGGCGGCGGCGCCGGCGGCCTCCAGTTCGCGGACCGTGCGCATGACGTTCAACACTTCGCCGTAGCCGGTGTCGGCGTCCACGATGAGCGGCACCTGCGTCGCGCGGTAAATGCTGCGGACGTGGTGGCAGAGCTCGTCCAGTCCGATCACGCCCAGGTCCGGCAGGCCCATCGAAGCCGTGACCGCCGCGCCGGAGACATAGAGGCACCGGAAGCCCGCCCGCTTGGCAAGCAGGCCGGCCATCGCATTGTGCGCGCCGGGCGCCCGCAGGATACCGGGCCGGGCCAGCAGGGCGGCGAAGCGCTGCCCCGAAGGCTCCTTGATCCACCGGTCATTGGTAAGCCAGGTCATCGAACCTCCTCCGGCGGCCTGTCTCTGGCCGCACCCCGGTCTCCGCTTTTCCCCTGCTCAGGGTAGCCGACGATAGGAGTCGTTGCTCCCGGCTACCGTTCGGCTTCCCACTCCACATCGACCGGAGCCGTCAAATCGGTTCCCGGCGGAATTTTGACGGTTCCCTTGAGAGCACCGAAGATTTGCGAGAAAGACCCGGGATTGCCCGTTCCCGTCGAACCTTCCGCATTCTCTTGCTGCGGTAGTCCGGCGCCGGATTTCCGGGTCCGTCGGGCAGCTCTTTCTCCGGATGACTCGCTCATTGCCATTGCCTCAGTCGTAGCTGCGCTGGTCGTCTATGACCTTGCCGTCGTTCGGCAGGGAGTCGGCGAACTCGATGCGGCCGCGCATCTTGCACTCGGCGCGGAAGCTCTCGGCGACGGCGTCGCGGAAGCCGTCACCGCGGGCGGGCGCCTCGACCATCAGGGTGGCGGTGTCGAGATTGTTCTCGGAGCCGACCACGAGCCTGAGCCGCGCGATCTCCGGGTGGCGGGCCAGCACGCGGTTCACCTGCTCCGGGCGGATGAACATGCCGCGCACCTTTGCCGTCTGGTCCGCCCGGCCCATCCAGCCCTTGATGCGGGTGTTCGTGCGCCCGCAGGAGCTTTGCCCGGCATCGACGGCCGACATGTCGCCGGTCGCGAAGCGGAACAGCGGATAGTCGTCGGTCAGGGTCGTCACCACGACCTCGCCGACCTCGCCGTCCGGCACCGGGTCGCCGGAGCCGGGCCGGACGATCTCCACGATCACCCCCTCGGCGAGCACCATGCCTTCCAGCGCAGGCGTCTCATAGGCGACCAGCCCGACATCGGCCGTGCCGTAGTTCTGCATCACATTGACGCCCTTGCCCCGGATTTCCGCCCTGAGCGAGGGGAAGAGCGCGCCGCCGCCGACGAGCGCCTTGGCGAGCGAGGGCAGCGCGGTGCCCATCTCTTCGGCCTTGTCCAGCACGATCTTCAGGAAATCGGGCGTGCCCATGAAGCCGACAGCGCCGAAATGCCGGATCGCCTCGACCTGCTGTTCGGTCTGGCCGACGCCGCCGGGAAACACCGTGCAGCCGAGCGCCTCCGCCGCGCTCTCCATCATGAAGGCGCCGGGGGTGAAGTGGTAGCTGAAGGTGTTGTGGACGACGTCGCCCTTGCGGAAGCCCGCAGCGTAGAGCGAGCGCGCGCCCCGGAACCAGTCGGGTTTCGCGCCCATGGGCTCGCAGATCGGCCCGGGCGAGCGGAACACGCGCCGGAACTCGCCCACGGGCGCGATCGTCATGCCGCCGAAAGGCGGGTCCGCCGCCTGCACTTCCATCAGGTCGGATTTGCGGGTGACGGGCAGGGCCGCCAGAGCGTCGCGGGAGGTGATGTCGCCGGCCTCGACCCCGGCGAGCGCCCGCCGCCAGTAAGGCGCCTTGTCCTTGGCGAGAGCGATCAGGCCGCGCAACTCGTCGAACTGCTCGCGCTCACGCTGCTCCGGGTCCCGAATCTCCAGCTTGTCGTAGAAGTCGCCGTTTGCGGTCATGGTGCCTCACACCCAGCGTTTGCGCCGACGATAGAACTTGATGTCCCGGTAGCTCCTGCGCCCGGTCGAGCTGATGCCGAGATAGAACTCCTTGACGTCCTCGTTCTCGCGAAGATCGGCGGCCTCGCCGTCCATGACGATGCGCCCGTTCTCCAGAATGTAGCCGTAATGGGCGTATTTGAGCGCCATGTTGGTGTTCTGCTCGGCCAGCAGGATCGAGCAGTTTTCCTCTTCGTTGATGCGCTTGACGATCTCGAAGATCTGCTCGACGAGCTGCGGGGCGAGACCCATGGAAGGTTCGTCCAGCAGGATCATCTGCGGCCTCGACATGAGCGCGCGGCCGATGGCGCACATCTGCTGCTCGCCGCCGGAAATATAGCCGGCGAGGCTCTTGCGACGGCTCTTGAGAGCCGGGAAATATCCGTAAACCGCGTCGAGGTCGTCATTGAGTTCCGACCGGCGGGCATGGCGCGTATAGGCGCCCGTCAGCAGGTTTTCCTCGACGGTCAAATGTTCGAAACAATGGCGGCCTTCCATCACCTGGATGACGCCCTTGCGCACGAGGTCGGTCGGCGTCAGCGCATCGATCTGCTCGCCCTGATAGAGGATCGAGCCCTTGGTGACCTCGCCGCGCTCGGCGCGCAGCAGGTTGGAGACGGCCTTGAGCGTTGTCGTCTTGCCGGCCCCGTTCGCGCCGAGGAGGGTAACGATACCCCCCTTCGGCACGTGGAGGGAGACGCCCTTCAGCACGAGGATGACGTGGTCGTAAATGACCTCGACATTGTTGACTTCGAGGACATTGCCAACGGTCTCGTTCATGGGCTTCCGGGCCTCTCCCGCCAATGGGGCCGCGCCGCTCTACGAGCAGTCGCGCGGGGTGATGTTGTTGTCCTTCGCGTACTGGGCTGCGTCCTTCTCGATCAGCGGGCGCACGACATCGCTCATCGCCGGGATCCAGTCGGTGATGATGTCCCAGCCCTTGCCGTTCCACTGCTGGATCAGGATCGCCGGGTTGGTGCCTTCGTGGTTCAGGCAGGTCACCTTGGTCGGCGGCATCAGCCCCGTCAGGCCGAGACCCTCGATATCCTCTGCGGTGAGATCGAGATTCTCGAACGCCCAGCGCACCTGTTCGCCGGTGACGCGCTTGCCCTCACCGTATTTCTCCTGGGCCAGCCGCACCGCTTCCACGATATAGGCGGCGTTCACCATGCCGCGGTTGTAGAGCACCGTGCCCCTGTCGCCGTCGTCACTCAGGCCGCTCATACCCTCCATGTCCTCGAAGACCTTGTAGTCGGTCCCGGCTCCGTTGAAGGTCGCGCCCTTGTAGCCGATGGCGCCGTCGCCGGCCGGCAGCACATCCTGCTCGGAAGCGGACCACCAGTTGCCGATGAACTTGCTCATGTCGAACTTGATGTTCGCGGCTTCCTTGACGGCGGTGGCGTTCATCACGCCCCAGCCCCACATGATGATGTAGGCCGGCTTGGTGCGGCGGATCTGGAGCCAGACCGACTTCTGCTCGGTTCCCGTCGCGAACGGAACCGGGTACTTGTCGTAGGTGAAGCCGAACTTCTCGGCCAGGATGTCGAAGGTCGGGATCGGCTCCTTGCCGTAGGGATGATCCAGGAAGATGAAGGCGAACCGTTGCCCCTTCAGCGCCTCGAGCCCGCCCATCTCGTTGGCGATGTACTGGATGACGGCCGTGGCCTGGCTCCAGTAGGTCGCCGGGAAGTTGAAGACGTAGGGGAAGACCCGCCCGTCAGCGGCGCTGGTGCGACCGTAGCCCATCGACAGGATCGGAATCTTGTCGGCCGTGGCCTTGTCGATCAGCGCATAGGTCGTGCCGGTGGAATACGGGCTCACGGCGGTCGCGCCGCCATGCTTGTCCTTCAGCCGGTCGTAGCATTCGACGCCGCGGTCGGTCTTGTAGCCGTATTCGCACTCCTCGACGATGAACTTGACGCCGTTGACGCCGCCGTCGCGTTCGTTGATGAGGTGGAAATAATCGACATAGCCGTTGGCGGTCGGAATACCGCCGGGCGCGAAGGGGCCGGTGCGGTAGGTGAGCGCGGGGATGAACTGGCCTTCCTCGGCCTGGGCAACGCCGATGGCGCCGGCCGCAATGGCTGCGGCCACACCGGCCATCACCAGTTTTTTCGTGAGCATGATGGGGAACCTCCCTTGGGTTTCTGCCTCGTCGGCATTGCGGCCGGTTTCCGCCATGGTCAATAGGGAAACGGCCAGAGGCGCAGCTTCTCCTTGGCAATCTGCCACAGCCGCGCCAGACCATGCGGTTCGACGATCAGGAAGAAGATGATGAGAACGCCGAACAGCATGAACTCGATATGGGTAATCGTATCGCTCGCCACGGAGTAGCCGAACCATCCAGGCGCGCTGTTGAGGAAGATCGGAAGCAGGAAGATGAACGCGGCGCCGAGAAAGGAGCCGAGCACGCTGCCGAGACCGCCGACGATGACCATGAACAGCACCTGGAAGGACCGGTTGATGTCGAAGGCGGTCGGTTCCACGGAGTTGATGTAGCACATGGCCCAGAGCGCGCCCGCGACACCGCAATAGAAGCTGGAGATCGCAAAGGCGGAGAGCTTCGTCGGGAGCGGCCGGATGCCGACCAGTTCCGCAGCGATGTCCATGTCCCGGATCGCCATCCATGACCGCCCGATGCGCGAACGCGCCAGATTGCGCGCAATCCAGGCGAGCACGATGACAAAGGCCAGCACGAACAGGTATTTCGCCTCATCGCCTGCCGCGGCGCCCGTGACCTGGAAGCCGAAGACGGTGCGCGGCGGCGCCGGCGGCACGCCCGAGATCGAGTCGTTGACGAACCACGGCACCTTGACGAACAGCCAGAGCAGGAAGAACTGCGCCGCCAGCGTGGCGACCGCAAGGTAGAAGCCCTTGATGCGCAGGCTCGGCAGGCCGAAAGCGATGCCGATGGCAGCGGCGCAAAGCCCGGCCAGCGGGATGACGACCCAGATCGGCAGCCAGGTGATGTTGGTCGCGATCTTGTAAGCGAGATAGGCCCCTGCCGCCATGAAGGCGCCGGTGCCCAGCGAAAGCTGGCCGCAATAGCCGGTCAGTATGTTGAGGCCCAGCGCGGCGATCGACAGGATCAGCACCGGGAGCAGGATCGAGACCATCAGATATTCGCTCGCGAGGAGCGGCACTCCGACGATCGCAAAGGCGGCCAACGCGAACACGAACCAGCGGTCGAGCGGGATCGTGAGCATCGCCTGGTCGGCGGAATAGCTGGTCTTGAACTGTCCGGCTTCGCGGTAAAGCATCAGGTCATACCCGTTCGATGATCTTCTCGCCGAACAGGCCCTGGGGCCTGAAGAACAGGAAGATCATGGCGACGATATAGGCGAACCAGTCCTCTGTCGCACCTTCGAGCAGGGGAACGCCCCAGTAGTTCTCGAACACCTTCTCGCCGGCCCCGACGATCAGCCCGCCGATGATGGCGCCCGGGATCGAGGTGAAACCGCCGAGAATCAGGACCGGCAACGCCTTGAGCGCAATGGTGGAGAGCGCGAACTGCACGCCGAGCTTGGCGCCCCACATGATGCCGGCCGCGAGCGCCACGAAACCGGCCACCGCCCAGACGATCACCCAGATATTGTTGAGCGGGATGCCGACCGAGAGCGCCGCCTGGTGGTCGTCGGCGACCGCGCGGAGCGCCCGCCCGACCGGTGTGAAGTGGAAGAAGAGCGCCAGCGTGGTGACCAGGAAGGCTGCGATCACGCCGGCGAACAGGTCCGCGGACTGCACCAGGATTTCGCCGAAGCCCGCCTCCCAGAAGAGCGCCTCGTCCGGGATGCCGACACGAACCGGGCGTACGTCGCCGCCCCAGAGCGTCTCCCCGAAGCCTTCCAGGAAGAAGGCGATGCCGATGGTCGCCATGAACAGGATGATCGGGTCCTGGTTCACCAGCGGGCGCAGGACCAGCCGGTCCACGACGAACGCAAGCGCGGTCATGATGCCGATCGTGATGACGAACGCGAGGATCGGGTGGACGCCGAGGTCCATCAGCCCGACGAAGTTCAGCGCCGCGAACAGGACGAAGATGCCCTGGGCGAAGTTGAAGATGCCCGATGCCTTGAAGATCAGCACGAAACCGAGCGCCACCAGCGAATACATGACGCCTGAAGTCAGCCCGCCGATCAGCACCTCCACCAGGAAGGCCGGCTCGACGACCATCTGGACGAACGGGTCGATGAAGATGAGGTAGAGGGTTTCCATCGCCGAACCGTCCTAGTCGTGGCTCACGCCGAGATAGGCGTCGATGACATCCTGGTTGCCGCGGACTTCGTCCGGCGTGCCTTCGGCGAGCTTCTTGCCATAGTCGAGCACCACCACCCGGTCGGACAGGTCCATGACCACGCCCATATCGTGCTCGATCAGCGCGATCGTGGTGCCGAGCTCATGGTTCGTGGAGAGCACGAAGCGGCACATGTCCTCCTTTTCCTCGACATTCATTCCCGCCATCGGCTCGTCGAGCAGCAGCAGTTCGGGTTCCGCCGCCAGCGCCCGCGCCAGCTCCACCCGCTTCTGCAGGCCGTATGGCAGGCGCCCGACGGGCGTCTTGCGGATCGACTGGATTTCGAGGAAGTCGATCACCTCCTCGACCTTCTCGCGATGCTCGATCTCCTCGCGCCGGCCGCGCCAGAAATAGAGCGCCTGTTCCGCCAGGGTGGCCCGCATCTTGAGCATGCGCCCGGTCATGACGTTCTCCAGCGTCGTCATGCCCTTGAAGAGCGCGATGTTCTGGAAGGTGCGGCTGATGCCCTGCGCCGCCGCCTCGTGGGGGCGCATCTGGCGGCGTTCGGCGCCCTTGAAGGTGATGGTGCCTTCCTGCGGATGGTAGAAGCCGTTGATGCAATTCAGCATTGACGACTTGCCGGCCCCGTTGGGGCCGATGATGGCGAAGATCTCGCCTTCGTGGATATCGAAGCTCACATCCGTCAGCGCACGGACGCCGCCGAAGCGCAGCGAAATTTCCTTGACGCTTAGCAGGATGTCTCCCGGCCGGCTCATGCAGCGGCCCTTTCGCCGCCGGCCCCGGATATGCGGGCGTCGCGGATGGCGAGGTCGCCGGTGATCGTGCCCGAGCGCCCGTCCTCGAAGGTGACCGGGGTTTCCAGCACGATGCTGCCTTCGCCGCCGTAAAGCGCGTCGATGGCCGGAGCGTAGCGCTCGGAGATGAAACGGCGGCGCACCTTCTGCGTGCGGGTGAGTTCGCCGTCGTCTGCGTCCAGCATCTTGTGCAACACGATGAAGCGGTGAATCTGCGAGCCGGCGAATTGCGGGTCGGCCGCCAGGCCCGCATTGAATTCCGAAACATGGCCCTCGACGATGTCGAGCACTTCCGGCCGCGCGGCGAGTTCCTGGTAGCTCGAATAAGCGATATTGCGCCTCTCGGCCCAGTTGCCGACCGCCTCCATGTCGATGTTTATCATCGCCGTCACGAAGTCCCGTTCATGGCCGAAGGTCACCGCTTCGCGAATGTTCGGGTAGAATTTCAGCTTGTTCTCCAGGTATTTCGGCGCGAAGAGGGTGCCATTGGCGAGCCGGCCGACATCCTTGGCGCGGTCAATGATCCGCAAATGGCCGTCATCGTCGATCACGCCGGCATCCCCGGTGTGGACCCAGCCGTCGCTTGTCTTGGTCTCCGCGGTGGCTTCGCTGTTCTTGTAATACTCCTGAAAGACGCCGGGGCTGCGGTAGAGCACTTCACCTTCGTCCGTGATGCGCAGCTCGACGCCCGGCGCCGGCGGGCCGACGCTGTCGGGGCGCACATCGTCATTGGTCTGGATGGTGACGAACACGCTCGCCTCGGTCTGGCCGTAAAGCTGTTTCAGGTTGATGCCGAGGGAACGGAAGAAGCGAAAGATCTCCGGACCGATGGCCTCGCCGGCGGTATAGCCGACCCGGAGCCGGGAGAGGCCGAGAACATTCTTGAGAGGGCCGTAGACGAGGACTTCGCCCATCCGGTAGAGAAAACGGTTCGCAAGGCCGACCTTCCGGCCTTCCAGAATGTCGGCACCGGCCCGTTCGGCGACATTCATGAAGAAGCGGAACACGCGCTGTTTCAGCGGGGCCGCGTCTTCCATGCGGATCGTCACCTGGGTCAGCAGGTTCTCGAACACCCGCGGCGGCGCGAAGAAATAGGTGGGACCGAGCTCGCGCAAATCGTGCGGCACCGTCTCCGGGGATTCCGGGCAGGCGAAAGAGAAGCCGACCAGATGCGCCTGGCAATAGGAGAGCACATTGTCGCCGACCCAAGCCATCGGCAGATAGGCCAGCACGACCTCGTCCTCGCGCAGATGCTCGAAATCCGCGCCGATCTTCGCGCACAGCAGGAGGTTGTCGTAGGAGAGCACCACACCCTTTGGCGTGCCGGTGGTGCCGGAGGTGTAGAGAATGATCGCGGTGTCGCCGCCCTTGCCGAGATCGACCTCTTCGTCCCAGCCGCCTTCGCCGCCCATGCCGACGACATCGTCATAAGCGTGAAGGAACGACTCGCTGTAGTCCCGCATGCCGCGCGCATCGTCGTAGATGATCGTCCTGAGCGCCGGGAGATGTTCCTTCTGGGACAGGACCTTATCGACCTGTTCCTGATCCTCGGCGACAATGAATGCGGCTTCGGCATGGTCCAGCACAAAGCGCATCTCGTCCGCCACCGCGTCCTGATAGACCGGCACGGGAATGGCGCCGAGGCTCTGCGCGGCGCTCATGGCGAAATAGAGCCGCGGCCGGTTGTCGCCGACGATGGCGACCTTCTCGCCCCGCTTGAGGCCGAGCGCCTTCATGCCGCCGGCGAGCTTGCGCACCGCGTCGCGGAAATCCGCCCAGGTCCAGGTCTGCCAGATGCCGAGGTCCTTCTCGCGGACGGCCGCTACAGAAGCGCGGTGTTCTGCGTTGTAGCGCAGCAGTTTCGGGAAGGTGTCGTGTTGCGCAACATCCGGTAGGGCGCCGGCCATGGCTTCGGTCTCCCCCTGGGCGAGTGCGAACGCTCGGATCGGTCGATTACGGTCGCGATGTCTGAGGCGTGTGCGGAGAGGTTGGTAGCCAAGCCGCGCGCCGAGTCCAAGCAAAAAATGATAGAGAAGGCCGCCTTTGGTGTCGCAGCGGGCGCGGTGGGGATATGTTTGCCGGCC
>JAJEAZ010000212.1 GCA_022824105.1 Alphaproteobacteria bacterium | reverse complement strand
GCGGACGTGGCCGAACCGTTGGGGGCCTCGGCGGTGGCGGTCGCGCCGTTGCCGTTGGCCCCGTTCGGCTTGTCGAGGAACTGGACGCGGCCACCGGGCACGAGCAGGATCTCGGTGGAGAACCGGTCCGAGTCCTCGCCGTCCTTGCGGAAGCGGCGGGTCTGCATCTTGCCCGCGACGTAGACCAGCCGGCCCTTCTTCGCGTGCTTCTCGAGCATGTCGATCAGCCCGTCCTGGAACGTCACGCAGCGGTGCCACTCGGTCTTGTCGATGCGCTCGCCGCCGCCGTTCCGGTCGATGTAGCTCTCGTCGGTCGCCACGCTCATGTTGGCCACGCGGCCCCCGGAGGCGAGATGGTTGACGGTGACGTCGGCGCCGAGGCGGCCAATGACTTCCGCGCGGTTGAGTCCGAAGCTCATGGTCTTCTCCTTGAGTTCTGGTTGATGACGATGGAATGCGAACGGCCGGGACGACTCTCTTCGCCCCCTTCTCCGTTCACCCTTCCCGCGCTTCACTCCAACTCCGGTCTGACGCCAGACCCGGTATCGGAGGAAATGGAACGATGTGGCTTGAGTTGGGCTGCACCATATGAAGGGCAGCGGGACGGAGAGATCACCAGATCTGGCGGATCGACCTCACAGTCCCAACAAGGTGCATCATGAAACACGCGACTTGTTGATGTACGACTCGTCGGTCGCGATGCTCAGGTTGGCCACGCGGCCGCCCGAGGCCAGGTGGTTGACGGTCACGTCCGCGCCCAGGCGGCCGATGATCTGCACCTTGTTGAGTCCGAATGCCATGACGATTCCCCTTCATGGTCTGGATGATGACGATGGGTTGCGAACGACCGGGGCCGGGGCCACTCCCCCGAACCCCCGACCGTTCAATCTCTTCAAGCCCTCCTCCACCTCTGACCGGCCGGAGGGAGCGACGACGCCGGGTCCCAGGGCTCCGGCGGCTCCGCCAGGCCCGGTTCAAACGCCGGTTCCGGGGTGAGGTGCGCGAAGCCGTATTCCGGATAGACGGCGCCCCGGTCGGGACAGCGGATCGCGCGCTCGTCCTCGACGACCTCGCGGACCGCCGCCGGGTCGATACCGAGCTCGGCCAGCCGGTCGAGGGATGTATCGGGATGGAACATGGGGCGGGACCTCCTCTTCCGTTGCCCGGTCCGGCAACCGGTGCCGGACACCGATCCGGCATCGGCGCGGGGGACCCACTCCCTCCGCCCTGCCGGACACTCGCCCGACAGGCGCTCGCCTCCTCCTCTACGACGGATGGACGGCGCGGCGGATCGCGGCCAGGCGCTCGCAGACGGCGCGCGGCGTCATAGACCCCAGGTTCAGCACCGGGATGCCGCGGGCCTGGGCGATGCGGATGGCCATCCCCGTGCCGCCGGTTACCGCGCCGCGTTCGCTCCAGCACACGACCGCATCCACCGGCCGGTCCAGCGCGTCGCCCAACAGCACCGCCGCGTTCCGGGCATGCAGCTTGCGGACGGCCGGCGAACACCGCTCCCACGCCGGATGCAGGGGCTGCGCGATCTCCAGGCACGCCGCCATCGCCGCCGCCGACACCACTCGGCAGTCCGGACCCCGATGCCCGTTATAGCCCCGCCACGGCAGCCACACCGTCCGCTGCTCCGCCGGCGCTCCCGCCGCAAACGCAGCATCGGCCCCGTCCGCGCCGCCCGAAGACAGATGCCAACCGGTCCGGGCCAGCCACGCCGCGATGACGCCCATATCCGCCAGCACACCGGCCGGCGTCGCCCGCGCCCCGATCCCCGCATATCGCAATGTCGCCATGTCCCGATCTCCCCGATCGCGTTTGCCGCCGCTCCCTCTCCGTCAGCGGCTTCGCTCCCCGCGCGCTCCTCTCCACCTCCACGGCGATATGCGGTCCGGCCCGGCTTGAACGCTACCCCCGTCCGGTGCATCCCTACGGCATGGAAGGGCGCGGATGGATCGGGCGTCACGGGTTCTGGCCGCTGGCGCTGCTCTGGCTGCCGGCCGGGGTCGTCGCGCCCCCGGATCGGGGCCCGGGGCAGGCGGCGGCGGTGCGGTTCGGGGACGCCTCGTTCGCGGAGCCCGGGGCGCTGCTCGCGGCGCTGGGCTCGCTCGCCCCGGTCGCACTCTGCGGCCTGCCGCTCGCGCTGGGCTGCGGCAGCCTCCAGCGGCTCGGATATCGGCGTGCGGCCTGGGCGGCCGGCATCGGCCCGGGCGTCCCGACCGTCGCCGGGACGGTGGTCGCCGGCCTGCTCGGCCCCGCGGCGATCGCCGTCTGGGCCGTGCTGCTCAGCCTGCCGGCCTGGATCGTCCGGTGGTGGCTCGCGCGGCGCGGATGATCCCGGACGGCGGCGAAGCACGGCTGGCGCATGGGAGCCTCGATGGACGGCCGGACGGCAGCGTAGCAAGGTCGCCATGTGCGAGCCCCGATGGCGGCCGGACGTTGCCGGGCCGGCTACGCAGTACAGGGGCGAGCGAACGGAGCAACCGTGACCCGGGCAAGACGGCGCCGGGCCGGCTGCGCTCGCTCAGGCGCCGGGTGTCGAGAGCGGCCGTCCACTGCCGCGTCAGGCCGCGCATTCGGTCGTCCTGCAGCCCGGCCGCCCTGCGCTCGCGGCGCAAGCCTGCATGGCGGCTTCGGGGGTTCGGCACCCGCGGCCGCCATACATGGCGCCCACATTGCCGATCATGCGCGTCTCCAGGTCGAGCGCCTCGCCGAGCCAGTGCCCGCGGGCATGTCTGAAGACGCGCCAGACAAGGCCGGCCTCCCAGGCGAAATACTCGCCGCCGCACGCGCGGAACGACATGTCCGGCAGTCTCGAAACGCGCCCCCTCATGCCTCGTCCCCCGGACGGGCGATGGCCTGCCGGCTGCCCTCGATCCAGCCGCCCGCGCCGCGCAGTTGTGCCGGTCTCATCGCCATGGGTCAGCCCTCGACCGGTTGGACCGGGCGGTCTTCGTCGGCCTCGCGGGCCGTGTCCTCGTTCTCGACCAACTTCAGGCCATCGATCTCGTAGGCCCATGGGTCATCGTCGAAGCGCTCGCGCGCCCGGGCCGCCGTCGGCGCGGTAACACGCGCCGTGCCGCGATAGCAGGCCTGGTCGTGGACAAGCACGGGAACCAGCCACTCGCGCGGCTCAGCCTCCGGTTCCTTCGGCATGTCTTCTTCCGGCGCGGCCTCGCCGGCCCACGCCTGCGCTTCGGCGACCAGCTCGTCTTCGGCCGCGCGGCGGTGGACGTTCTTGAGCGCCGTAACGAGGCTGCGGACCATCTTCCTCGTTCGCTCCATGCCGCGAAGGGCGGACATGAGCCGCTCGATTTCATCGGCCACGGCCTCCGGGTCGTGTCCTTCAAGGTCCTCGGCGTCTGCGCCGCGCGCAAACGCGATCTCGTCGTCGGCCGCCTGCGCAATCATGGCGACGGCCTGTTCGGCGATGCTCATGGATACCTCCCTGGCGAATGTGGCGGTCCTGTACGGAAACCGCCGGCGCAGCCGAACCGCGGGGCGGAGGCGCCGGCGTGGGGACGGATCAGAAGCGCGGGATGTCCTCGCGGCGGTCGAACGCATCGTCGATGCCCTTGAAATACGCATCGACCTCCGCCCAGGTGCGGAACCGCCGGCGCAGCTCCCCGCCCTTGTCCGTATGGGCGACGAAACCCCGGTCGACGAAGCGCTTTGCGAAGGTCAGGTGGAAGCCGTAGCGCCGGAACAGGCCGGCGATATATTCCTTGTCCGCCGTACTCATTGTCATCGTGTCGTCTCCCTTCGATCGGTGTTGCAGGCTGCGGAATGCTCGATCCCGCGCCCTGCATCCATGCGCACTCCTATGCGCGGCAGCCGGTGCGCCGGCCGCACTCCCGGCAGGTCCGGCAGGCGATCGCGCTCATGCGTCTTGTTCCTGCCGGGCGTCGAGACGCTCGAACAGCAGCACGCGCGCTTCGCCGATGCTTTCGCCGGCGAAGCGGCAATAGAGCCCGTCCAGCGGCCCGAGCAGCCTGCTCTCCTGCCATGCGTTGAAGGCTTGCGCGCTCGCCTGGGTCAGGTTCCCGGCGCGCCGCAGTTGGGTCCGGTCCATCTTGCGGCCCTTGCCATACCGGTTGATCCACTCGACCGGCCTGTCGTCGAGCCCGGCGGCAAGGACGGCCGGGCTGTAGGTGATCGCAGGCATAATGGCCGGGGACGGTTTGTAGCCCGCCTTCGGCTGCCGCCCGATCCGGTCGATGGCCCAGAACCGCGCCTGCCCGATTATCTCCGCGCGCGTCTGCGCGCCGTAAGTAGCGCGCCTCATCGCCTCGTTTCTGAGGCGAAGAGCGGTCGGGACACCGGCGCACACGCCATTGGAATGCGCCAGCACGGTCAGCGGCGGCCCATCGCCGTAGCGCACCACCTTCGCGCGCAGTTCCGGCGCTTCCAGCCGCAGCACGCACCAGCATGCGACCGCCGCGTCCAGCGTCCGCAATGAGTGCCATTCCATGCCCTCGGCCAATACCTTGTAAGTCGTCATCGGGTCGTCTCCTTGCAGGCCCGGTCGCTGCCCGCCCCGCAGGTCGGGACGGCGATGAGTTCCGGCATGTCCGTCTCCCTTGCGGTCTGCGGATGCGGCGATTGCCGTCCGGGCCCCCGCTGTGCAGCCGCGCTGTCCGGATCGGCGGTTGGTGGCTCGCGCGCCGGCGATGACCGCGGAGGGCGGCGGGCCGGCTGCGGAGCAAGGTCGGGATGCGGGCGGCGGCCGCCCGGCGGCGCGGGGCCGGCGGCGCCGTCGGCGGCAGCTGAAACGGGGCGGGCGCCGGCGAGAGGCCGGCCGGTCCGCTCCGCTACGAGGGGAAGGCGCGGACGGTTTCGCAGACGGTCGCGCGCAGCTTCCCGGCGCTCCAGGGCCGGCGGCGACCGGAGCGGGGCTCCTGCCGCGGCGCAATCAATGCAAGAGCGGGCTGTCGGGATTGTCGTCCTCGGCCTGCATGGATTCGGCCACCATGGCGGTCCACGCTTCCCGGTCCAGGCCGAGGCGGCGGTTGAGCTTGTCGCAGATGTCGAGTGCCTGCTCGAGGTCGAGCGTGACCAGCGCGGTCGGGATGTGGCCGGCGAGTCCTTCTATGACGATGCGGATCTGCTGCACCTCGGTCTCGACGTCATAAGCCGGTGCGAAACAGAAATTGGGTTCGTCCGGCAGGGTCTGCGCGGTCATGGAAGATCTCCTTGTGTTGGCGGCGAAGCCGACAAACGGTTGGATGAAGGCTGTTCACAGGTGGCCACAACGGGTTATAGTGGTGAACCGGCACATGAGCCGGCGTTGGGAGGTGCAACTTGAAAGCACTTTTGAGTTCCTCCCCGTTCCCGGGTGCCGTGAGATTCGGCTAAGGTCGTAAGCCTGCGAGCGTTTCCGGAAACCTTGGGCCAGATGCGGGTTTTCGGCAGCCAAGAGGTCCGGGCACCAGCCGGTTAGAATAGCTGGACGTGTGTCGCTGGCAGATGCACGGAGAGGCAAGCCCCCGGCAGTTTCGGCTGCCGGGGGCGTTTCATGAGCTGTCGTACCCGTCGTGAACGCGGAAGATCGTCACGCGGCGAGCGGCCAGCGGTCGAGGACGCGCTCCGCCGCGCCGGCATTGGGCGCGAATATCCGGGCGCGGAACGAGACGATCTCGACTGTGCAGCCCATGCGCCGGAGCGCCGGCAGGTCGGTGTCGGCCGGGCCCTCGACCTCGACGCGGTCGCGACCCATCAGGCGGCGGCGCGCGAGCCGCCAGCCATTGGCGAGCGCAAGCGCATTGCCGCGTTTCATTACCGCCGCGAAGGCTTCCGCGCCGGTCATGGCGGGACCGCCGTCGAGCCCGAAACCCGCGCGGACGGCGCGGACCTGTTCGGCGTCGAGCACGCGTCCGATGAGGGATATGCCGTCATCGCTGGTGAGCCGGCGGACCCGCATGTTCTCGGCCGGCAGGCGGTCCCAGACCGGCAGCAGCAGGCCGGAGGCGAGCCAGAAGCGGGATTCCTTGTGAGACGGCAGCTCGCCGATCTCGTGGTCCCAGAGCGTGCGCCAGCGGGTTTCGTCGGCGCGGCCCCAATTGGACGCGGTGAACTCGGCCTGCGCCATGCGGTCCCGGGCGGCCGGGCGGATCAGCTGCACCCGCTCCTGCACCCCGCCATTGTCGAGCATGCGCGATGGCGCGGGCAGCAGGACGGCGGCGCGCTTCGAGCGCGTGTTGACCACCAGCCGCGGAGTCCCGTCCGGCGCCGGATCGCGCAGGCCGATTTCCAGTGCCGCCTCGGCGGTGAGCGGCACGAGCCTGTCGCGGCGGACGATCTCGACGAGCTCGGTCGCCGCCCCGGTGCCCGGATGCTCGTAGAGCGTCTCCCTGCCGGCGACGGTGAGCGAGTCGGCGAGGACCGTCTCGACCCCGACCTCGTAGCTGCCGGCCTCCATCGCCTGCTCGATATTGCTGGCGATGCGCGCCTCCAGCTCGTCGAAGAGCTGGTTCTGCTCGGCGATGGGGAGCGCCAGCAGCCTGTTGAGGAACTGCGGCATGGGCGGCAGGTCGTCCTTGAGCCCGCCCTCATGGGCGATCTTGAGGCCGGTCGACTCCTGGAACCGTTCCGCGTTCCAGCCCTCGATGCGCCCGCGCCAGAGCGCGCTGTAGAACTGCCTGAGCGCCGCCTTGGCATAGTCGGATTCGAGGTTGTCGCTCTCGCGGAACAGCGCGGCGTCGCTGCCGCCCATGGCGGTCTGGCTGTCGCGCTGGCCGCGCGTGATGGCGCCAAGGCTGTCCAGCCTTCTGGCGATGGTGGCGATGAACCGGCGCTCGCCCTTCACGTCCGTGGTGACGGGCCGGAACAGCGGCGCCGAGGCCTGGTGGGTGCGGTGGGTGCGGCCCAGCCCCTGGATCGCCTGGTCGGCCCGCCAGCCGGGCTCCAGCAGATAGTGGATGCGGCGCTCGGTGTTCGCACATGACAGGTCCGCGTGGTAGCTGCGGCCCGTCCCGCCAGCCATGCTGAACACCAGGATGCGCTTCTCGCTGTCCATGAAGGCGGCGGTCTCGGCAAGGTTGGCAGACGCGGGCCGGCTGCGGAGTGAGAGGCGTTCGCCCTTCGCCTCCACGATCCTGAGCACGCGCCGCGACCGTCCCGTGACCTCGGCGACGGCCTCGTGCCCGAACTTCTGCACGATCTGGTCGAGCGCCGTCGGCACCGGCGGGAGCGCGGCGAGCTTCTCGATCAGCACGTCGCGCCGGTCCTCGGCCTCCTTGCTGATCACCGGGTTGCCGTCTTCATCCCGGGCCGGCCGGCTGAGGAGATTGCCGGCGTCGTCGGTGAAGGGCTGCTGGAGCTGCACCGGGAAGGCGTGCATCAGATAGGAGAGGATGGCGTCCCGCGGCGTGAGGTCGATATTGAGGTCGTCCCACTCCGAGGCCGGGACCTCGGCGATGCGGCGTTCCATCAGCGCCTCGCCGGTCGAGACCAGCTGGACCACGGCCGAGCGCCCGGCATCGAGGTCGGCCTCGACGGCGCGGATCAGGCTCGGGCATTTCATGCCGGTCAGCAGATGGCCGAAGAAGCGCTGCTTGGTCCCTTCGAAGGCCGACAACGCGGCGGATTTCGCCCTCTTGTTGAGGGTGTCCTCGCCCTGGACGATGCCGGTCGCCTTCAGCGCCTCCTCGATATTGTGGTGGATCACCTTGAAGGCGCCGGCATAGGCGTCGTAGATGCGCCGCTGCTCCGGCGTCAGCGGGTGTTCGAGGATGTCGACCTCGACGCCGTCATAGGCCAGCGCGCGCGCCTGGTAGAGGCCGAGCGCCTTCAGGTCCCTTGCGACCACTTCCATGGCGGCGACGCCGCCGGCTTCCATGGCGGAGATGAACTCGACGCGGGTCTCGAACGGCGTCTCGCCGGCGCCCCAGAGGCCGAGCCGTCCGGCA
>JAJEAZ010000318.1 GCA_022824105.1 Alphaproteobacteria bacterium | reverse complement strand
CGCCTTCAGCTCCGCATCGCGCTGGCGCACGATGTCGTTCATCACCGCCGTCTGCATTCCGGCGGCCTTGAGCTGGGCGAACGGCTTGCCCGCCTCGACCGCGCCGAGCTGCTTCTCGTCGCCCACCAGCACCACGCGGGGCAGCCGGAGCGCGGTCGCGATCCGCAGGAGGTTCTTCATTTGCTCGCTGGAGGCGAGCGAGGACTCGTCCACCACCAGCACCGTCCTGGCGTTGGCGGCGCGGAGCTTGCGCAGGCCCTCCGCCGTGCCCCGGCCCTGCGCAATCCCGTCATGGCGGGCGAGGTAGCGTTGCAGCGTCTCCGACCCGATGCCGGATTCGTTCGCCAGCGTCTTCGCCGCCGAGGCCGAGGGCGCGAGCCCCACCGTCCGGTAGCCCTGGCTGGCGGCCAGCGCGCGCAGGCGCTTCAGCATCGTGGTCTTCCCCGTGCCGGCGTAGCCCTGGACCGCGACGACCCGATCCTTGCCGGCGAGGATGGTCTTGACCGCTTCCTTCTGCCCCTCGTTGAGCCGGCCCCGGTGCAGCTTCGTCTCCGCCACCCAGCGGCGCATCACCGTCTTCTCCGCTCCCTGACCCGCGCGCATCAGCGCGATGGTCTCCGATTCCCGCGCCAGCGCCGCGTCCGTGGTCCAGTGCCGGCCATGGTCGAGGCCGCGTGCGGCATGGAGCGAGCCGTCGCGTTCGAGCGAAGCAATGGCCCGCTCCGCCGCATCGACGGTGACCGCGCCGGGCTCGCGGGCGAGCGTCGCCGCCAGCAGATCGGCATGGCCGAACACCGACTGGCGTTCCGACAGGTGACCCACCGCCCAGGCCGCCGCGTCGCCCGCCGCATAGCCCGGACCGGCGAACAGGTCCGGCCCGGCGAGCCCGCGTTCGGCCTTGCGGGCCTGGGCGCGGACCCTGGCCGGCGAGAAGCCGATGGTCTTCGCCTGGCGCTTCCAGCTTCGGTCCAGCGCGCCCCGGTCGATGTCGCGCTTCGCGGCCCGCGTCATCAGCGCCGCCCGCGCCGCCAGATGGGGGTTGTCCTTCGATTCGCCCATGCCGCGTTCGGCCATCGCCGCCTCGATCTCCGCCCGGCGGGTCGAAAAGGCGTCGATCGCTTCGCGCGGGACGCCCTCGATCTCGAACCTTCCGTCGGCATGGGTCTTGTCGATGCCGTAGCCGAGGCCCTTCAGCCCCTGCGCCAGTTCCGCCCGGTAGATCGAACCGATGGCCATCTTGCCCTTGAACAGGCCGTCATCGACCATCGTGCGCCACTTGGCATCCTCGCCCTGCACCATGTTGGCGATGACGCAATGGGTATGGAGCTGCGGATCCAGGTTGCGGGACGTGTCGTGCCGGAACGTCGCCGCGACCATCTTCTGGTCGCCCGCCCGGACCATCGCGCCGGTCGCGGGATCGCGCATCCGGGTCTCGACGGCGTTCTTCTCGATCCAGCCGAGGGTGGCGCCCACCGCCCGGTCGTGCGCCTCGACGATGCGCCCGTCGCCGCCCACCATCGCCATCAGGGAGACCGACTTCGGCGCGCTCAGCGTCACGTCCCGGCCGGGCCGGTGGACGATCCCGCCGCCGAGTTCCTTCCGCCCGAGACGGCGGCCGCCCGGAACCTCGCCTTCGAGCACCGACCGGAAGCGTTCGGGATCGACCGGGCCTTCGAGGCCCAGCGCCGCCGCGCCCTTGCCGGCCCAGGCGCTCGCCTCCCGGTGCGCCCCGTCGTCCTTCGCGTAATAGCCGTCCTTCTCGAAATACCCCACCCCCTGCGCCGGCGAGGCGATCTTGCCGATGGACGCTACCATCGCGGCAGCCTCGCGAAGGAAGCGAAGTGAGCCGATTGCTGCCTGTCCATACAGGCCAGATATGCGCTCG
Source organism: Alphaproteobacteria bacterium (assembly GCA_022824105.1). Taxonomy (GTDB): domain Bacteria; phylum Pseudomonadota; class Alphaproteobacteria; order Bin95; family Bin95; genus Bin95. The sequence goes on along the minus strand of JAJEAZ010000318.1, from coordinate 2,682 downwards.
CAGGCGTTAGAACAAGTGCCGAACAAACTGCTGTCCGCGCATGGCCCCGAAAGTCGTCGTTTGGCCCCTTCGCCCGATGACGGGCACCTCCCGCAATGCGGCGGCGTGGTGCAAAGGCGCTTGCCGCCCGCTGCCGGGCTTCCTATGATTCGGCCATGACCGGGGCCATCGCGTTCGACACACATCGCTTCGTCAAGCGCCTGACCGACTGCGGCTTCACCGAGCAGCAGGCCGAGACGCTGGCCGACGAGCATGTCACGCTGCTGAACGCCAACCTTGCGACCAAGCTCGACCTTGCGGAACTCAGGGCCGACCTTCTCAAATGGATGATCGGTCTGCTGATCGCCCAAGGCGGGCTGATCGTCGCCCTCGTCAAGTTGCTTTAGCGTCCGGGGAGTCGTCCCCGCCCCGGTAGTCCCCAAGGATATCGGCGGCGATGCTGTCCGATACCTGGACGGCGGATTCGCGCACCGAGTACTGCGCCGGATTCGCGCGCGGGCCGACAAGATCGACGTTCGGCACTATCAGCCGGCATGATCGTCGCGCTGCGCGAAATTTTTTCGATCATGGTCCTGTCGGCGCATGCCGGGCCAGCCGGTGACAGGCTTGGCCATCAGGGGACAAGCCATTGATTCAACGCAGGAAATATGCTTTTCGGAGTGTTTGACATCGCTTGCCCGCAGGTTCAAATCTCCCTTTCAGGGTCACCGAATCCGGGAAGGCGGGAGCGATGCAGCGAGACGGAAACGGCCGCGAGCGGGCGCCAGTTCCCCGCGCAGCCGCGAACGACAACACCGGCTCGAAGGCCGGGGCAGGCAGCGTGCCGGAAGCCCGGATCGACGCCGCCGTGATGCGTCTCGCCCGGCTGTTGGGACGGCAGATCGCGCGCGACCAGTTCCGGCAGCCGCCAGCCGCCAACGACAACGCGCCGGCGGATGAAGCCGGCGACGGATAGGACCCAGGACCCTACCGCCCCTTTCCGGCGCTTCCCGTCCCTCGCGGCGATGCGCTGTTCGGCCGGCAGGAGGGGCCGGAATGAGGGCTTGGCCTCATAGCACACATGCTATATAATGCGGTCGCATGGCTTGGCGCGTCACAACCCTGAATGCAACCGTGGACGGGGAGCTTGACGCGCTGCCCGCCGACATGCGGGCGCGGTTCGTGCGCATCGCCGGACTGATCGCCACGGTCGGCCTTGAGCGTGTCGGCATGCCGCATGTCAGGCACCTGACCGGCCCGTTGTGGGAGATGCGCCTCGGCGGCCGGGACGGCATCGCGCGGGCGCTCTACGTCACGGCGACGGAGCGGCAGGTCGTGGTGGTGCGGGCGTTCGTCAAGAAGACCCAGCGCACGCCCCGCCGGGAGATCGAATTGGCGCTGCAACGCGCCAGGGAGGTATCGCAATGAGCACGCTTGAAGAGCTGCATCAGCGGTGGAGCCGGGACGCGGACTATCGCGAAGCCTATGAGCGGCTGGGGCCGGAGTTCGAGATCGCCCGCGCACTCATCGAGGCGCGACGGGCGGCCGGGTTCACCCAGGCGGAGCTGGCCGCACGGATGAAGACCACGCAATCGGCGGTAGCGCGGCTGGAAAGCGGACGGATACCGCCATCCACGCGCACGCTGGAGAAGGTCGCGAAGGCGACGGGAACCCGGCTGCGCATCCGGTTCGAGCCCGCGTGACCCCGCTATCCGACGCGCACGGGCTGGAGCCGGTGTGCGCCACCGAAGACAACACATCTCGTCGGCCGGGAAGCCGACGAGAGACAGGAGACCCGAGACCATGACGCTTCGCTGTGCGCTCTATGCCCGCTATTCGTCCGACCAGCAGCGGCCGGCCTCCATCGAGGACCAGTTCCGGGTCTGCCGCGAGCGCGCGGAGCGCGAGGGCTGGAAGATCGTCGGCACGTACAGGGACTCCGCCATCTCGGGAGACAGCGTGATCCTCCGGCCCGGCGTCCAGGCGCTTCTGGAGGACGCGCGGCGGGGTGCGTTCGAGATCGTCGTCGCCGAGGCCCTCGACCGGATAAGCCGCGACCAGGCCGACGTGGCGACCCTCTACAAGCATCTGCGCTTCGCCGGCGTGACGATCTTCACGCTCGCGGCGGGCGAAGGCGAGATCAACGAGCTGCATGTCGGCCTCAAGGGCACGATGAACGCGCTGTTCCTGAAGGACCTTGCGGCGAAGACGCATCGCGGTCTCCGGGGCCGGGTCGAGGCCGGCAAGTCGGGCGGCGGCATCTGCTACGGCTACGACGTGGTGAGGCTGCACGATGACGCCGGCGAGCGCATCCGGGGCGAGCGGGAAATCAACGAGACGCAAGCGGAGATCGTCCGGCGCATCTTCCGCGAGTTCGCCGCCGGCACCAGCCCGCGCGCCATCGCGCGGCGGCTGAACGATGAAGGCATCCCCGGCGCCAAGGGCCGGCTCTGGAGCGACTCGGTGCTGCGCGGCCACGCCAAGCGCGGCACGGGGCTGCTCAACAACGAGCTCTATATCGGCCGGCTGGTGTGGAACCGCCAGCGCTTCATGAAGAACCCGGACACCGGCAAGCGGGTCGCGCGGGTCAACCCGCCCGAGGAATGGATCGTCGCCGAGGTTCCCGAGCTTCGCATCGTGGACGACGAACTGTGGCAGGCCGCGAAGGCCCGGCAGGGAGAGCTTGCGGAGAAATACGCCACC
>JAJEAZ010000512.1 GCA_022824105.1 Alphaproteobacteria bacterium | reverse complement strand
CGCCCGGGGCGCGGAGGACGATTTCGCCCACCAGCTCCAGCAGTTCGTCACCGAATATTGCTGGGGCACGGTGTGGTGCCGCGACGGCCTGCCGGACAAGACCCGCAGCATCATGAACCTGACCATGCTGGCCGCCCTCGGCCGCACCCACGAGCTCCGCCTGCACACGCGCGGCGCGCTCAACAACGGCGTCACCAAGGAGGAGATCGCCGAGGTGTTCCTCCAGGTCGGCATCTATGCGGGCGTCCCGGCGGCGGTCGAGGCGTTCCGCGAGGCCTCCAGGGTGTTCGAGGAGATGGGCGTTTGACTGTCCAGGCTGCGGCGGACTTCCTGCTTGCCGCGCACCGCGAGGGCCGGCGCTTCGAGCGCCTGCCCGCCGGCATCGCGCCCGGTTCCGAGGACGAGGCCTACCGGGTGCAGGCCGCGCTGGTGGACGGCCTCGGCCTGCCGGTGGCGGGCTGGAAGGTGGCGCTCACCTCCGCCGCCATGCGCCGCGTCGTGCCCGGCATCGACCAGCCCTGCGCCGGCGCGATCTTCGCCGAGCGCGTCCACCGCTCGCCGGCGAAGCTGCCGCGATCTTCGCTGATGCGCATCGGGCTCGAATGCGAGGCGATGGTGCGCCTTGCCGGCGACCTTCCCGACACGGGCCGGCCCTGGACCCAGGCGAGCGTCGCGGACCATGTGGGCGCGGTCGCGGCCGCCTTCGAGCTCATCGACGACCGGGAAGCCGACTACAACAACATGAACGCCTTCGAGCTCATCGCCGACAATGCCTGGAACGGCGGCGTGGTGACCGGCCCGGAAGTCTCCGACTGGCAGGCGCTCGACCTCGTGGGCGCGCGCGGCAGCCTGGAGATCGACGGCAGGCCCGTGGGCGAGGGCCGGGGCGGCGACGCCATGGGCCACCCGTTCGAGCCGCTCGCCTGGCTCGCAAACAACGCCATCGCCCGCGGCCGGCCGCTGCGCGCCGGCGAGCTTGTGATGACCGGCTCCATCGTCCCGACCCAGTTCCTCGAGACCGGCAACCGCGCCGTCTATACCCACGAGGCGCTGGGCACGGTGGAACTGGAGATCGTTTGAGACGCGGCTCCGAGCGTTTCAGGGCAGCATTGCCGCCGGCAAGGACGCGATCGCCACCGATTGCCAATGTAGCACCTAGTGTTATATATTTCAGGCATGACAGCTGGCGATTGCGAAAATCGGAATGCGCGTTTTCACTACCAGGCCCTTCGCGCGTTTTGCAGACCGCGAAGGACTTGCAGACTCCGAGTTGTGCGACGCCATTCGCCGCATCCAGAGCGGGCTGGTCGATGCCGACCTTGGGGGAGGTGTTATCAAGCAGCGCATCGGCCGAAGAGGACAAGGCCGATCCGGCGGGTTTCGTACGATTCTGCTGTTTCGTCGAGGCGAACTTGCATTCTTCGTATATGGATTTGCGAAGAGCGCGCGGGACAATCTCCGGAGAGACGAACTTCGGGCCTTTCGGAAACTTGCTGACGAAATGCTGGCACTGGACAAATACGGCATTGAAGCGGCGATCAAGAACGGGACCGTTGTCGAGGTAGTCTGCGATGGTTAAGCGATACGGGAGCGACCCACTGGCCGCCGTGCATGAGACCGCGCTTGGACTGACGGAAGCGGGCGTCATGGCGAAGCGGACAATGAGGGACTTCGATGAGATGTGCCTCACATCCGTTGAAGATCTCAAGCCGGAGGAGATCCGGGACCTGAGAGTTCGGGAAAATGCCAGCCAGGCGGTCTTTGCCCGGTATCTCAACGTGACTCCCGGTCTTGTGAGCCAGTGGGAGCGCGGCGAAAAACGGCCGCGCGGCGCTTCGCTGAAGCTCCTGACGCTGGTCGCCAGGAAAGGCCTTGCTGCCGTTGCCTGAACGGGGACGGCGTCCCGGCGGGATGAATAATGGAGGACGCATGACCGCTCCCGATCTTGCCTATGTGGCGCTCGCCGTCGATGAGCCGGAGGCCAGCGCGGCGATCTTCGAGAAGGATTTCGACCTGCCGCGGCAGGATTTCGCCTGCGGGCGGTCGAGTGTGCCGGTCATCTCCGTCGGGCGCTCGGCGCTGGCCCTCTTCCGCCCGGACGACCCGTTCCTCGGGCCGGATGCGAAGAAGGGCGTCCACCATATGGCGATTGCCGCCGCGGACCCGGAGGCCGCGGCCGCGGCTTCCGGCATCGCAAGTGTGGGCGGCGTCTCGGAGGGCCTCGGCGGCGGACCGCAGGTCGAGCTTTCGCCCGACGCGACCGGCGGGGTGCGCACACGCCTTGCAACGCCGCTCGGCGCCGGTCCCGGTTCGTCCGACATGGTCGAGCGGATCGACCATCTGGGCGTGGCGTCCGCCGACAACCGGGCGGCGCGCGAGGCGTTCATCGACAGGCTGGGCTGCGTCTATGAAAGCCAGCAGACCGACAGCGAAACCGAGACGCTCTCCGAGAATTTCACCTCCGACACCTACAACTACATTTTCCACACCAGGCCGTCGCACCTCGTCGGCAGCATGCGCGTGACCTTCATCACCGTCGGCGACACGGAGCTGGAGTTCATCCAGGACCTGACGACGGGGAACGAGGCCGATGCCGCGCGGCACGACGCGGCCGGCAACACGCGCGGCGACCGCAGCGCCATCGCGCGCTACATCGCGGCGCGCGGCGCGGGGCTGCACCACATCGCCTTCAAGACGCCGGACGTGGCCGGATCGCTGGCGACGCTCCGGGCGGCGGGCCACCGGACCATCGACAGGGTGGGCCGGCCGGGCTCCCGCCGCGCGCTCATCGGCTTCATGCACCCCACCATGATCGGCGGCGTGCTGATGCATTTCGTCCAGCGAGAGGAGGTCTGACCCGTGGTCGGATACTCGCTGAACTACCTGGCGCTGGCGGCCCGCGACGTGGAGGCCGCCTGCCGGTTCCTCGGCGGCTCGCTCGGACTCAAGCGGACCGATGTCGCGCTCGGCGGCGGCGCCGTTCCGTTCTTCGGCGTCGGCAGGTCGGCCGTGGCGCTGTTCGATCCTTACGACCCCTATCTGGAAGAGCCGCAATTCCCAGGCGTCCACCATATGGCGCTGGCCGCGGCGGACCCCGCCGCCGCTGCCGCCGCGCACGGCCTCACGGTCACGGCCGAGGGCACGGGGCCGGACGGCAGGCGCTTCACTGTCATCGATCCGCAAGAGACCGTCGGCATCCGCACCCGCTTCATCGAGCCGCTGGACATCCCCTCGGCCGACGGCCCCGCCTACAAGATCGACCATCTCGGCATCGCCACGAACGACAATGACGCCACGGTGCGCGTCTTCTCGGGCAATCTCGGCTGCCCCGTCGAAAGCACGCAGACCGACGTGGAGATCCGCAACGTGACGGAGAGCTTCGTCTCCGACAAATACGGCGCGGTCTATCATTCGCGCCCGGCGGAGATCCTGGGCGGCCTGCGCGACGTCTTCATCACCATCGGCGACTGCGAGCTCGAAATGCTGATGGACTACGACCCGGCGCTGAAGCCCAGGGACGGGCTCGGCGAGCAGAAGGGCAACACCAAGGGCGACCAGAGCGCGATCGCGAAATTCGTGGCGCGGCGGGGGCCGGGCCTGGCGCATGTCGCCTTCGCCACGCGCGATATCGACGCGCTGCTGCCGAAACTCGCCGATGACGGCTGGCGCATGATCGACCTCGAAGGCCGGCCCGGCGGGCGCGGCGCGCTGATCGGCTTCGTGCATCCGTCCAATTTCGGCGGCGGCCTGCTGATCCATTTCGTCGAGCCGCAG
>JAJEAZ010000224.1 GCA_022824105.1 Alphaproteobacteria bacterium | reverse complement strand
CGGGCCATGGGCCCGCCCATATTGCCGACCCCGATAAATGCGATCCGCGCCATTCCGTCAGCTCCTCATGTCCGGGCGAAGCGGCGGACGGGATTGTCGAATGCCAGTTCCTCGTCCGCCGGGGAGAAATAGCCTGCGACCGCCGCCGCCGTCACCTCGGAAAGCGCCGCCGGCCGCCAGGCCGGGCGGTTGTCCTTGTCGAGGATGAGCGCGCGGACGCCCTCGAAGAAATCGTGGCCCCGCATGAATGCCTGCGACATGCGGTATTCCAGCGCAAGCGCCGTGTCGAAGTCGAGGCCGCCGCCGCGCCGATATTGCTCGAACGCCACCTTGAGCGAGGTCGGCGCCTTGGACAGCATGGCCTTGCGCGTCTTCTCCGCCCATTCGCCGCCCTCGCCTTCCAGCGCCTCCAGCACCGCTTCGACCGACTCCTTCGCGAAACAGCGCTCCAGGACGGCCCGCACAGGCGCTATCGGAGGCGGGCCGGGGTTTTCGGAGAAACGGTCCAGCACCGCGCTCACTTCGGCGTGGTTGACCTCGATGTCCTCGCCGTCCAGCGGGGCCGCCGCCAGCGCCGCCTTCAGATCGTCCAGGCGCGTGCTCGGCACGTAATGGGTCGCGATGCCGGCATGGTAGCTGTCCGCCCCGCCCAGCCGGGCGCCGGTCATGGCGAGATAGAGCCCGAGGCGCCCCGGCAGCCGGGGCAGGAACCAGGTTGCGCCGACATCGGGAAAGAAGCCGATACCGGTTTCCGGCATGGCGAACACCGTCCGCTCCGTCGCCACGCGGTGCGACCCGAGCACCGAAACGCCGACGCCGCCGCCCATGACGATGCCGTCAAGCAGCGCGACATACGGTTTCGGATAGTGGAAGACCCGCCAGTTCAGGATGTACTCGTCCCAGAAGAAGGTGCTCGTATAGGGGTCGCCCGTCCGGCCCGCCTCGCAAAGCCTCTGGATGTCCCCGCCGGCGGCGAAGGCGCGTTCGCCCTCTCCTTCCACCACGACGGCGCGGACCGCGCCGTCCTCCGCCCAGGCCAGCAATTGCCGGTCGAGGGCGTCCACCATCTCCAGCGTGAGCGCATTCAACGCCTGCGGACGGTTGAGCAGAACGAGGCCGAGGCCGCCCGTCCGGTCGAACAGGATATCGTCCTTCATCGCTCCAGCAGCTCGCGCGCGATTATCAGGCGCATGATCTCGTTGGTGCCTTCCAGAATCTGATGGACCCTCGTGTCGCGCACGAAACGCTCCAGGGGGTAGTCCTTGAGATAGCCGTAGCCGCCGTGGAGCTGCAGCGCCGCATTGCAGATCTCGAAACCGGCATCGGTGGCGAAGCGCTTCGCCATGGCGCAATGGCGGGTTGCGTCCGGGTGTCCGGCATCGAGCGCCGCCGCCGCGCGCCAGGTCATCAGGCGCGCGGCGTCCAGATCGGTCGCCATGTCGGCCAGCCTGAACTGCAACGCCTGGAAGTCCGCCAGCCGCCGCCCGAACGCCCTGCGCTCGGCCATATGGGCGGCGGCGGCCTCCATCGAGGCGCGCGCCGCGCCTATCGAGCAGGCGGCAATGTTGATTCGCCCGCCATCCAGGCCCGCCATGGCGATCCGGAAGCCGTCGCCCTCGTTCCCGACCCGGTTCGCGGCGGGCACGCGGCAGTCGTCGAACAGCACCATCGCCGTCGGCTGCGAGTTCCAGCCGAGCTTCTTTTCCTGCGCGCCATAGGACAGGCCGGGGGAGCCCGCCTCTATGGCAAGGCAGGTGATGCCGCGCGGCCCCTCGCCGCCCGTGCGCACCATGCAGACAATTATGTCAGTCTCGGACGCCCCGGAGATGAACGCCTTGGAGCCGTTCAGCACGTAATGGTCGCCGTCGCGCTCGGCGCGGGTCGCCAGCGCCGCCGCATCCGATCCGGAGCCCGGCTCCGTCAGGGCGTAGCTCGCCAGGCTGCGCATCGAGCACAAATCCGGCAGCAGGCGTTCGCGCAGCGCGTCGTGCCCGAAGCGGTCGATCATCCAGGCGGCCATGTTGTGGATGGAGATGTAGGCCGCAGTCGAGGTGCAACCGGCCGCCAGCTCCTCGAACACCACGGCGGCATCCGTTCGCGCCAGGCCCGAACCGCCGACATCCTCGCGCACATAGAGCCCGCCGAAGCCGAGCGCGGCGGCTTCGCGGAGTTCGGCTTTGGGGAAGATGCACTCCGCATCCCAGCGCGCGGCATTGGGCGCGAACACCTCCTCCGCAAAGCGGCGGGCCGCCTCCTGAAAGGCGCGCTGGTCTTCGGAAAGCGAGAAATCCATGGTCAGCCGATCATAGCTGCGATCCGAGGACCATGGCACGGGGAATGCCGGCCAGGTCGGCGCGGATCTCCCGCACGGGAAGACCGTTGGCTTCCGCAAGCGCGGCAACGGCTTCCGCCTGCCCGATGCCCAGTTCCAGCACGGCGGCCCCGCCGGGAGACAGCAGGCGGGGAAGGCCGCCGAGAATGGCCCGGTAGGCATCGAGCCCGTCCGCCCCGCCATCGAGCGCGAGCCGGGGGTCGTGGTCGCGCACTTCCGGCATGAGTGCGGCGATTTCCGCGCTCGGTATGTAAGGCGGATTGGAGACCACGAGGTCGAACCGGCCTGCGACCGCGGCCCCCCAGTCCCCCGCCGCAACGAAGGCCCGCAGGCCCTTCAGGTTCCGGCGCGCTGTCCGGCAGGCGCCCGGCGAGCGGTCGATGCCGAGGCCCCAGGCCCCCGGCCGCTCGGCCAGCAAGGCCGCGAGCAGACACCCGCTGCCGGCGCCGAGGTCCAGCACGGTGCGAAAGGACGGCACGGCCGCAAGCGCCGCCTCGACCACCGTTTCGCTGTCGGGACGGGGATCGAAAGTGTCCGCCGTCAGCAGAAAGTCGCGGCTCCAGAACTCGCGCCTGCCGACAATGCGGGAAACCGGCTCGCGCGCCGCCCGGCGGTTCGCCAGGGCTTCCAGGCCGGGATGCGGGCGGTCGGGCCAGTCCGCAAGGGAGCGCGCGCCGCCCGCCTCGATCTGCAGCAGCCGCAATTCGCGCCGGGGCTCGGCGATGCCGGCCGCCGCCAGCCGGTCCGCCAGCGCCGCCAGCCGGGCGCGGCCTTGCGCGGGCGCGGCGCTCACGACAGCTGCGCGATGCGGGCCGCTTCATCCTCGGCCGCAAGCGCTTCGATCAGCTCGTCGAGCTCGCCCTGGATCACCCGGTCGAGCTTGTAGAGCGTCAGGTTGATGCGGTGGTCGGTGACCCGTCCCTGGGGAAAATTGTAAGTGCGGATGCGCTGCGAACGGTCGCCCGTGCCGACCTGGCTGCGCCGCTCCGCCGCGCGCTCGGCCTCGGCCTGGGCGCGCTCATGCTCGTAGAGGCGGGCGCGCAGCACCTTCATCGCCCGCGCGCGGTTCTTGTGCTGGGACTTCTCGTCCTGCTGCTGCACGACGATGCCGGTCGGCAGATGGGTGACGCGCACCGCCGAGTCCGTCGTGTTGACATGCTGGCCGCCGGCGCCCTGCGCGCGGTAGGTGTCGATCTTCAGGTCCTTCTCGTCGATCTGGACATCGACCTCTTCCGCTTCCGGCAGCACGGCGACCGTGGCGGCGGAGGTGTGAATGCGGCCCTGGCTCTCCGTCTCCGGCACACGCTGGACGCGATGCGTGCCGGACTCGTATTTCAGCCGCGCGAACACGTCCTTGCCGGCGACCGCCATCACCGCTTCCTTGCAGCCGCCGAGCGGGGTCAGCGAATGCGAGAGCATCTCCACCTTCCAGCGCCGCACCTCCGCATAGCGGCGGTACATCGCCAGCAGGTCGCCGGCGAAGAGCGCCGCCTCGTCGCCGCCCGTCCCCGCGCGCACCTCGACAATGGCGCTGCGCGCATCGGCCTCGTCGCGGGGCAGCAGCAGCACCTGCAACGCCCTCTCCGCCTCGGCCAGCCGGTCTCGAAGCTCGGGCAATTCCGCCGCTGCGAGCTCGCCAAGCTCATCGTCTTCCAGCATGGCGTCGAGATCGGCGGCCTCGCGCTCCAGTTCCCGGCGCTCCCCGATTGCGGCCGCGACGGTCGAGAGGTCGGAATATTCCTTCGACAGGGCCGCGAGCTCGCCGGACGGCACCTCGCCCGTCGAGAGGCGCGCGCCGATCTCCTCGTGGCGGGCAAGGATAGCGTCGAGCTTGTCGTCGAGACTCATGGAGCCAGCGCAGCCGCCAGCCGGTCTATCGGGACTTCCCGCTGCTCGCCGCTCGCCATGTCGCGCACGGTCGCAACCCCTTTGGCGATCTCATCGTCGCCCAGCAACACCGCCGTCCGGGCGCCGATCCGGTTCGCCTGCTGCATGCGCCGCTTCAGGTTGCCGGAAAAGCCGAGATCGACATTGACGCCGGACCTTCGCAGCGCATCGGCGAGCGGCAGCGCCCGCTTCTCGGCCGCCGGCCCGACAGGAACCAGCGAGACGACCGGCGGGGCCTCGGGATAATTCGTGGTCAGCATGGCCAGCCGCTCGATACCGCCGGCCCAGCCGATGCCCGGGGTCCGGGGCCCTCCCATCGTGGAGATCAGGCCGTCATAGCGCCCACCTGCGATGACCGCGCCCTGGGCGCCAAGGGCGTCGGTGGTGAACTCGAAGGCCGTGTGCCCGTAATAGTCCAGCCCCCGCACGAGGCGCGGATTGAGGACATAGGGAATGCCCAGCGCATCCAGCCCGTCGCGGACCCCGGCGAAGAAATCGACGGACGGCGGATTGAGATAGTCCTGGTAGCGGGGCGCCTCCTCGGAGACCGCCTTGTCGCGTTCGTCCTTCGAATCGAGCAGGCGAAGCGGATTGCGCTGCAGGCGGTTTCGTCCTTCCTCCGACAGTTCCGTTTCGCGCCGGGTGAAATAGCCGACCAGAGCCTCGCGGTAGGCGGCCCGGCTTTCGGCGTCGCCCAGCGTGTTCAGCTCCAGGCGGGTCAGGCCTCGAACTCCCAGCGCGTCGAGCACATGCGCGCCGGTCTGGATGACCTCGATATCCGCCGCGGGACCGGCAATTCCCAGCACCTCGATGCCGATCTGGTGGAATTGGCGCAGCCGTCCTTTCTGCGGACGCTCATGGCGGAACATCGGCCCGCTGTAGAAATATTTGAGCGGCAGCTGCTGCTGGAGATTGCCGGAGATGAACGCGCGCGCCACGCCGGCCGTGTTCTCCGGGCGGAGCGTCAGGCTGTCGCCGCCCTTGTCGGCGAAGGTGTACATTTCCTTGGTCACGACATCGGACGTCTCGCCGAGCGTGCGGGCAAAGACCTCCGTGAACTCGAAGATCGGCGTCGCCACGCTGCGATAGTTGAACCGCCCGGCTACATGCCGCGCCGTTTCCTCGACATGGCGGTGGCGCTCCCAGGCTTCGGGCAGCAGGTCCTGGGTGCCGCGAACGGCACGAAGCTTCGCCATCAGGCCGCCTCTTGCCCCCGCTCGGCTTCGATTTCCCGGGCCTTTTCCTCGATGAGGCCGACGAGATGGTCCACGACATCGGTGTTCTGGATGCGGTGATGCGGCAGGCCGGCCACATAGACCATGTGCGTGCCCTTGCCGCCGCCGGTGATGCCGATATCGGTTTCGCGCGCCTCGCCCGGGCCGTTGACGACGCAGCCGATGACCGAAACCGTCATGGGCGTCGTGATATGGGCAAGCCGTTGTTCCAATACCGACACGGTCTCTATGACCTCGAACTGCTGCCGGGCGCAGGAGGGGCAGGACACGATGTTGACGCCGCGGTGGCGCAGGCCGAGCGCCTTGAGGATCTCGAAGCCGGCGCGGACCTCCTCGTCCGGGTCCGCCGACAGCGAAACCCGCACGGTATCCCCGATGCCCGCCCAGAGCAGCGAACCGAGGCCGATGGCCGACTTGACGGTGCCGGTGCGCAGGCCGCCCGCCTCGGTAATGCCGATATGCAGGGGATAGTCGCAGGCTTCCGCAAGCCCGTGATAGGCGGCCGTCGCCAGGAAGATGTCGGAGGCCTTGACGCTGATCTTGAACTCGAAGAAGTCATTGTCTTCGAGAATGCGGGCGTGCTCCAGCGCGCTCTCGACCAGCGCCTCCGGACACGGCTCGCCGTATTTCTCCAGCAGGTGGCGCTCGAGGCTGCCGGCATTCACGCCGATCCGCATGGAGCATCCGTGGTCCTTCGCCGCCTGCACCACTTCGCGCACGCGCTCCGCCGAGCCGATATTGCCGGGATTGATGCGCAGGCAGGCCGCGCCCGCCTTCGCCGCCTCGATGGCCCGGCGGTAGTGGAAGTGGATATCGGCGACGATGGGAACGCCGGCTTCCGGCACGATCTCCGCGAGCGCCGCGGTGCTCTCCTCGTCGGGACAGGACACCCGGACGATGTCGGCGCCCGCCAGCGCGGCCCGGCGCACCTGCGCGATCGTCGCGGCGACATCGCCGGTCAGCGTGTTGGTCATGGTCTGGACGCTGATCGGGGCGTCGCCGCCGACTTCCACCGCGCCGACCCGTATTTTCCGGGAGGTCCGGCGATAGATGTCACGATATGGACGAACGCTCATGAAGCACCTTCCGGATAGCTGTCCCTGGCGGGCCGGCGGCGGGAGCCGGAACGGTCCCCGTCAGCCTCCGGCCCGGCCTTGCAGCAGCAGGTCCCCGTCGATGGGAATGTGCCGCAAGACGGCGCCCGTCGCCCCGAGCCGCGGAATCGCAATACCGTCAACCGTGATCTCCAGACCGCCGGCATTGCCGACGCTCAGCACAAGGCCCCGCCGGTCGGGCGCCCGATACTGTTCGCCGGTGCGCAGAAGCCGCCCGACCAGCACCTCGTCCGTCTCCAGGGAACGCACCTCGATATAGGTCGGCTCGACCGCGTGGAATACAATCCCGTCGGCAGCGGACATGTTGTCGCCCGTGCGTTCGCCGGGCAGGCGGTCTCGCCGGGATGTTTCTTCGGGAACCGGCGCGGCGACGGCGGGCAGGCCGGAGCGGACATCGTCGGCAGCCCTGCCTTCCAGTTCCACCGGATCGAGCGAGGCCGTCCGGTCGGCATCGCCTGCGGGCGCGCGGCTCCCGTCCGCCGTCAAAGGCTTCTCCGCCGGCGCTTGCGGTTCTCTCTTCTCCACCCGCAACCCGGCGCGGCGCGGCGCCACCAGCGCCCGCTCCGCAGGCGCAAGCTCCGTCATCAACCTGTCCGGCAGGGCCGCAACGACCCGCTCGTCGCGCAACTGCTCCACGCTGAAATAGTACCAGCCGGCATAAGCGGCGATCGCCAGCAGCACGGAGGCTCCCACGAGCGCGCCGCCGGGCAGGGACCGGTCCCGCGCCGGCAGCGGCGGCAGGGGCGTGTCCGGCCCGGGCCTCGATTCAAGCGCCGCTTCGGCCAGTTTCAACACCTGGTCCGGGTCCGCCTCGACATGCCGGGCATAACTGCGAAGAAAAGCTCGCGCATAAACCGAATTAGGCAACGCCCGCCACTCGCCTTCTTCAATGGCTTTAAGGTATGGCGCACGTATTCGCAAAGCCTGTGAGACATGGCTCAGCGTTTCGTGCCGCATCTCCCGGCAGCGGCGCAAAAAGGCGCCCACGGTTTCCTCGTTACGAGGCTCATATACTGCCGATGACGAGCTACGGCGTCCTCTCGCCCGGATGCGAATTGCGCGAATACGCGCATGCCATCCAACTGAACTTTGCATCGGCGCGCGAACATCCTCTCCTTTCCGCAAATATGTCAGAGAGCATCGCCGCAAATCAAGCGTCAATTCGTCAATTAGAGCGGAATGCCGTGGTCGAGCGCATAGGCGCGCAATTTATCGCGCACGGTATGATCCGGCCGACCCGCGAGCGAGCGGACATAATCGCCAAGGGGTGCGACCTCCGTCGCACGCAGCATGGCCTTTACCGGCCCGACGGACGCCGGCGCCACGGACAGCTTCCGGAATCCCAACCCGATCAGGGTCATCGCCTCCAGCACCCCGCCTGCCATTTCTCCGCAGAACGCAATCGGCCGGTTAGTACCTTCCGCGCTGTCCAATATGTAGGCGAAGAACGCCAGCACTGCGGGCGACAGCAGGTCGTAGCGCGCCGTCACTCTCGGATTCGCGCGGTCGGCGGCGAAAAAGAACTGCAGCAGGTCGTTGCTTCCGACCGATATGAAATCGGTGAGCCGCAGCAGGGCGGGCAATTGCCAGACCAGCGCCGGCACCTCGAGCATGGCGCCCGCGAAGACCGACGCCGGCGTGTCCCGTCCCCGGCCCTTCTCGCGCTCGATCTCGGCGTCGAGGATCGCCTTGGCGCGTTCGAACTCGGATATTTCGGCCACCATCGGAAACATGACGTGAAGATCGCGCCCTGCAGCCGCGCGCACCATCGCCCTTAGCTGCTGGCGGAGCATTTGCGGGCGGTCGAGAGTAAGCCTGAGCGCCCGCCAGCCCATGGCCGGGTTCTCCTCCTCCGCCAGGCGCCAGTAGGGCAGGACCTTGTCACCGCCGATATCGAGCGTGCGGAACACCAGCGGCCGCCCTTCCGCCAGGTCCAGGGCCCGGCTGTACAGCCGTTGCTGGTCCTCCACGTCGGGAAAGCGCGACCGGACCATGAAGGGGATCTCCGTCCGGTAGAGCCCGACGCCTTCGGCGCCGACGGCGGCGACCTGCTGAATGTCGATCAGCAACCCCGCATTGATGCTGAGGGACACCTCGACGCCGTCGAGCGAACGCGCGGGCTTGTCCCGCAGCACGGCGAATTGGGCCCGCCGCTCCTCCCGCATCCGCATGGCGTGGACGAAATTCTGTTCGACCTGGATGCCCGGCCGGACGAACACCTGGCCGTTCTCGCCGTCCACCGCCACGCGGTCGCCGGTCTCCGCCATCGCGGGGATGTCCTTGAGGTCGCCCAGGACCGGAATGTCGAGCGCGCGCGCCACGATGACGACATGCGCCGTGTGCGAGCCTTCCTCCAGCAGCAGGGCGCGCAGCCTTTCGCGCGGATAGTCGAGCAGCTCGGCCGGCCCCATGTTCCGGGCCACCAGCACCGCATCCACGGGAAGCTCGTCCTTCCGCATCCCGCCGGCCTCGCCGGCCAGATGCTCCAGCAGCCGGTGGCTGAGGTCGTCGAGATCGTGCAAACGCTCGCGAAAGAACGGATCGCGCAGCTGGCGCATCCGGGCCCGCATCTGCTCCTGGATTCGCACCACGGCGCCCTCGGCGCTCAGCCCGCCGCGCACGGCCCCGTGGATCCGCGACAGCCAGCCCCGGTCCTCGGCGAACATCCGGTAGGCCTGCAACACCTCCCGGTGCTCGCCTTCGCCGGCAAGGTCGGCCGCATGGAAACGGTCGTCGAGCGCCCGGTGCATCTCCTCCAGCGCCCGGTCCACGCGCGCGATCTCCGCCGCCTCATCGCCGCCGGACACCATGCTCTGCACGGGCAGCCGGACTTCGTGCATGTAGGCCGTGCCCAGCGCGACGCCGGCATTGAGCACCCTGCCCTCCAGGCGCACCGGGCGCAGGTCCTCGGCGATGTCGGCGCCCGGCGGCTCATGCGCCGCGGCGACTTCCGCGACGAGCATGGCCACCGTCTGCAGGGCATCGACCTCCTCCCTGGCGTAGAGCCGGGGCCGGACGTTCTGCACGGTCAGCACGCCGACGACGAGGCCGCCGCGCAGCAGCGGCACGCCGACGAAGGAATGGAACGCCTCCTCGCCGGTTTCGGGCCGGTAGGCGAAGTTCCCGTGCGCCGCCGCCTCGGGCAGGTTCACCGGCCGGGCGCTCTCGGCGACCAGGCCGACCAGGCCCTCGCCCACCGCAAGGGTGGTGTTGTGGACCGCCTGGGGATTGAGGCCTTCGGTGGCCGTCAGCAGCAGGCGGTTGTCGCCGTGGCGGGTATAGACGGAGCACACTTCCGCTCCCATCACCTCGGCGATTTCGGCAGTGATCCCGTCGAGGCGGTCCTGCTTGTCCACCACCGTCGCCGCCACCTCGCGAACGCGCTGCAGCAACAGGCGCGAGGCGTCCGGGCCGGCAGCCTGGCTCACACCCGCCTCCGCTGCGCCAGCATGGCCAGCGCCTGCCCGCAAAGCTCGTCCAGGATGGCCGACACCGGCTCGACCCGCTTCACCATGCCGACGCTCTGCCCCGCCATCACCGAGCCATTGTCGACATCGCCCTCTATGACCGCCCGGCGCAGCGCGCCCGCCCAGAAATGCTCGATTTCGAGCTGCGCGGCCTTGAGGTCGAGTTCGCCGGCGCGGTGCCGGGCTATGACCTCGTGCTGGAATTCGCCGAAGCGGCGCGATGCGTCATTGGCGAGCGCGCGCACCGGCACCACCGGAAAGCGCGGATCGACCTGTTGCGAGAGCACCGCATCCCGGGCCTCGCCGCGCAGGAACGCCTTCTTGAAGCGCGGATGGGCGATGGATTCGTCCGCGGCCGCAAAGCGCGTGCCGATCTGGCAGCCCGCCGCGCCCATTTCCAGAAAGGCGAGGATCGCCTCTCCGCGTCCGATGCCGCCGGCGACGAACACGGGAACGTCGCGGATCGCCGGCAGGATTTCCTGGGCCAGGACCGCGGTGGCGACGGGGCCGGTATGCCCGCCCGCTTCCGCGCCTTCGACGATCAGCGCGTCGGCGCCGTCGCGCACCAGCTTGCGGGCGAGCGGCAGCGCCGGCGCAAAGCAGACCAGCCGGGCCCCCCAGCCCTTGACCCGGCGCATCGCGGCCCGGCCCGGCAGGCCTCCCGCGAGCACCACATGGCTGACGCCCATGTCCCCGCAAACGTCGATCAGCGCATCCAGTTCCGGATGCATGGTAATCAGGTTCACCCCGAACGGCCTGTCCGTCAGCGCGCGGGCGCCGGCGATCTCCAGCGCCAGCCGGTCCGGGTCCATCGCGCCGCAGGCTATGACGCCGAACGCGCCCGCCTCGGAAATCGCCGCCACCAGGTTCCGCTCGGAAACCCAGGTCATCGCGCCGCCCATGATGGCGATGTCGCAGCCGAGGAACGCCCGGCCCCGCGCCCACAGCCGGTCGAGCTGCGCGTGCGCGTCCATGTCAGTCGTCGCGGTCGAGTCCATAGGCCGTATGCAGCGCGCGCGCCGCCAGTTCAGCGTATTCCTCGTCGATCAGGACGCTGATCTTGATCTCGGAGGTCGAAATCACCTCGATATTGATGCCGCGCGCGGCCAGCGTCGCGAACATCCTCTGCGCGACGCCGGCATGGCTGCGCATGCCGATGCCGACGACCGACACCTTGGCGACATTGGAGTCCGGCACGAGCTTGTCGAACGCGAGCGGGGCCTCTCCCAGCAGGGCGGCGGCGCGGCTCAGGTCGGCCTTCGGCACGGTAAAGGTTATGTCCGTGTGCGCGCCGCCGTCGGCGACATTCTGGACGATCATGTCGACATTGATCTCGGCGTCGGCCAGCGGACCGAAGATGGCGGCGGCGACGCCGGGCCGGTCCTCGACGCCGGTGAGCGTCAGCTTGGCGTCCTCGCGCGAGACGGCGACCCCGGTAACGACCTGTTCTTCCACAATCTCATCCTCGCCGACGATCAGGGTTCCCGGAGCATCCAGGAAGCTGGAGAGCACTTGCAGTCGTACGCCGCGCCGCATCGCCATGGCAACCGAGCGCGTCTGCAGGACCTTGGCTCCCTGGCTGGACATTTCCAGCATTTCCTCAAACGCGATGCGGTCGATCTTCCGGGCTCTCGGGACAATTCTGGGATCGCAGGTATAGACCCCGTCCACATCGGTATAGATATCGCAGCGCTCCGCCTCCCAGGCCGCGGCCAGCGCAACGGCTGTCGTATCCGACCCGCCGCGGCCCAGGGTCGTCACCCGCCCGTCGGGCGAAAGCCCCTGGAAGCCCGCCACCACCGCGACCTTCCCCGCCGCCGCCGCGGTGTCCAGCCTGCCGCTCTCGACATGCCGGATGCGCGCGCGGCCGTGCGTGCCGTCGGTGCCTATCGGCAGCTGCCAGCCCTGGAAGGACCGCGCCGGCACCCCCATTTCCTGCAGGGTGAGCGCCATCAGCCCGCTGGTGACCTGCTCGCCGGACGCGACGACGGCATCGTGCTCGGCCGCGTCATAGAGCGGCGAGACGGCGGCGACCTGTCCGACAAGGTCGTTGGTGACGCCCGACATGGCGGACACGACCACGGCCACCTCGTGTCCTGCCGCCGCCTCGCGCGCAATGCGCCCGGCTGCGTTGCGGATACGCTCCGGGTCTGCGACCGAGGTGCCGCCGAATTTCAATACGAGACGCGCCATGAACACCCTTCGACCGCCTGCAACGGCTTGCCGCCGGCGGGCGGGCGCAACATATTCCGGCCTCCGGCTTGGAACAAGTTGCGATGACCCGGCCCAGCGCGACTCTCGACCCCGAAGAAACCCGGCGTTTCGCCGCCATCGCCGATGAATGGTGGGACCCGGAGGGCAAATTCAGGCCGCTCCACGCCATGAACCCGGTCAGGATCGGCTGGGTGCGCGACCGGATCGCCGAGCGCTTCGGCCGGGACCCGCTGGCGCCGCGCCCCCTGTCCGGCCTCAGCCTGCTGGACGCCGGATGCGGCGGCGGGCTCGCGGCGGAGCCGATGGCGCGGCTGGGCGCCGCCGTCACCGCCATCGACGCGGAGCCGGAGACCGTGGAGGTCGCGCGCGTCCATGCGGCGGAGGCCGGCCTCGACATCGACTATCGCTGCGCCACGGTCGAAGCGCTGGCCGGCGGGCGCTTCGACGCTGTGCTGGTGCTGGAGCTGGTGGAGCATGTCCCGGACCTCGGCGTCTTCGTTCGGGAGGCGGCCCGGCTGCTCAAGCCCGGCGGGCTCATGCTCTTCTCGACCATCAACCGCACCGCCGAAAGCCTGCTGAAAGCCAAGATCGGCGCGGAATACCTGCTGCGCTGGCTGCCGGCGGGCACTCACGACTTCGCGCGTTTCGTGAAGCCGTCGGAGCTCGCCCGCGCCGTCAGGGCCGGGGGCTTGCGCCCGGCCGCCGTTGCCGGCATGAGTTATGCGCCGCTCTCCGGAGCCTGGTCCCTCACCCGCGACCTTTCGGTGAACTATCTGATGGCAGCAACCGCCCCCACCCCCTCCGGCCTGGTCAGCGACTATGGCGGGCGCGACGCCGGCCCGGTCGAGCGCGACGAGACGCCGCCGGACGATTTCGGCAAGCGCGTGGACGCGATGAAGGTGCTGCTCCAGGACCACGACCCGCGCCTCACCAGCGACAGCAGCCGGCGCGGCCAGGAGGACCTGCCGCAGCCGCTTTATGACGGCCTCGGCTACTATCAGCGCTGGCTGCTGGCGCTCAAGGCTAACATCGTCGAACTCGGCATCCTCAGCGAGGAGGAGATTGCCGAGAGACTTGCCCGATATGAGGAAAAGGACTCTCCCGACACATGAAAACCGGCGTCTTCATCTTTCCGACCGACTATTCCATCGACATTTCCGAGCTTGCCGTGGCGCTGGAGGAGCGGGGCTTCGAGGCGCTGTTCGTGCCCGAGCACACCCACATCCCCACCAGCCGGCGCTCGCCCTTCCCCGCCGGCGGCCCGCTGCAGAAGCGCTACGCCCACACGCACGACCCGTTCGTCGCGCTCGCCTTCGCGGCCGCGGCGACCGAGAAGCTGACCATCGGCACCGGCATCTGCCTGCTGGCCCAGCGGGACCCCATCGTGACCGCCAAGGTCGTGGCGAGCCTGGACCGGCTCTCCGGCGGGCGCTTCATCTTCGGCCTCGGCGGCGGCTGGAACGTGGAGGAGATGGAGGACCACGGCGCGACCTACCGCACCCGGTTCGCCATCGTGCGCGAGCGCGTGCTGGCGATGAAGAAGCTCTGGACGGAGGACGAGGCGTCCTTCTCCGGCGAGCATGTCAACTTCGAATCCTGCTGGTCGTGGCCCAAGCCCGTGCAGACGCCGAACCCGCCGATCCTGATGGGCGGCGAGACCGACTACACGCTCAGGCGGGTGGTGGACTATTGCGACGGCTGGCTGCCGCGCCCGCGCCCCGGCTTCGACCCGAAGGAGCAGATGGACCGGCTGCGCGCCCATGCGGACGCCGCCGGCCGCGACATGGCCGACCTGCAGGTCACGCTGTTCCGCGCCCCGCCGGACAAGGACAAGCTCGCCGCCTGCCGCGACGCCGGCTATGACCGCGTGCTGTTCGAGATCCCCGACATGAGCCGCGACGACGCCCTCAAACTGCTGGACGACTACGCCCCGCTGGCCGCCTGAC
>JAJEAZ010000459.1 GCA_022824105.1 Alphaproteobacteria bacterium | reverse complement strand
CGGCTCCTGGCCGACCGACGCTGCAAACTTCCCGATCCGCTCGGATTTTCTGGACATGTCGGAACCTCCTCGGTTTCGAGTGACCCCGACACCGAAGTATCCGACAGCCGACTCGTCCAGCATCGTATTTTTTTCGGCCCCCAGCCGGTCGCTTTCTGCAGAAACGCCGAAAGGCGGCCCCGGAAGCCGCCTCTCTCTACTTTCATTCTACACCATACCGCCAAATGTCAAGCCCGCCCGGGAACAAAAAATGAAAGCATCGGAGATTTTTCATCAATGCCGGCGGCGGAGGTTCGGGGGCCGGCCGGCGGAGAGCGTCATGCAGCGCAAGGCCAGCAGCCGCAGATGCGCGAATCCGGAAGCCCGGCGGGCGCCGGTCAATCCCAGCCGTACTGCACCGGATTGGCGGCTCCCCGCTTCCGATCCGTCCTATGACGATGCGATGAGCATGATCAGAACCAGGCCGAGCGCGAACCATGCCAGACCCAGGAAACAGAGGATGATCCCGGCCCGGACCGCCTCCCGCAACCGGAACCGTTTCGGCGGGTCGTCATTCAGGTCGATAACGATGCGCATGGCGCACCCTACCCCGCCGGCCAGGGCTCGCCGAAATCGCCGAGCGAGAAGTCTGTGCCGGGATTGCGGTTCCGGCCGCGCACCAGTTCGACGGGCAGGTCGCCCCAGTCCGCCGCGGCATTCTCGATTCGCCGGTGGACGCAGCTCGTCGCGGGCATGTAGCGCATGGCGAAGCCGGCCCGGCGGCGCCCGGAGCTGTTGGCGGCCGAGCCGTGAACGATGCCGATATCGTGGATCGACGCCTGCCCCGGCTCCAGCTCGAAGGTGTGCCACTTCAGGTCGAATTTGAGACCGTAGGTGACGCACAAGATTGAAGCGCTTCTTTCCTCGCAAGTAAATGTATCATAGGATATTTTTGAGCTTGCGCAAGTCTTGGTGCATCATTTTTCGTGTGAGGAATTCCGCTTTGGATATGCATATTGGGGATTTTTTAGTGACTTGGGCTTATGGTTGCCTGAAAGCATAACAGGAAACGAATGGGAGAACGTCATGCAATATAAACATGGGTACTGCATGGATGTATCGTTCTTGTGGTGCACGGTCCGGAGGCGTAGGTCGGGCCTGTGTTTCGGGAGGGGAGAGGCGTGATGGCGGGGGATGATGGTAGGAAGAGACCGCGCTCGGTGATGGCCAACGACAGCGACTGGCGCATGGTCCGAAGCCGGGCCGACAGGGCGGACATGTCGGCCTCGGAGTTCCTCATCTCGCGCGCGCTCGCGCCTGAGGAGCCGGCGGCGGAGATCGCGGAAGACCTCCCCCTGGCGGCGAAGCGCCGCGCGCTGGTCGACCAGCGCCTTCTCGTGCTGGCGGAGCGGATGCGGTTCGAGGACGAGGGGCGGGGCGCCGTCTGGCGGCGTCTGGAGGAGGAAGCCGAGGCGTCGGTGGCGGCCGACGGGCGGGAGGGCTGAGATGGCGCGGCAATACTGCATCACCTGCCCGCGGTCCGACTGGCGGGCGATCCGGGCGCTGGCGGAGCGGGCCGGCATGCGGACCTCGTCATACATCGTGGGCCGGGTGCTGAAGCGCGAGGGCTTCGGCGCCGGGGAGGCCGGCCATGCGCTGGTTCTGGACGGAAAGCGGCAGCGCGGCATGCACGATGCCGCGCTCAGCGCGGCGGCGGCGCTGTCGGGCCTTTCCGGCGAGGCGTCCGCCGGTCTTCGCGAGACCGTCGCGCTGCTGTTCGAGGCGCACCTCGACGAAATGGTGCGCGAGGGACGCGGGAAGGAGATGGAAGCGCTGCTCGCGAAGATCACCGGCCCGGAGCGCGCTGCCGGCATCGCCCGCCGGGCGGCGATGCGGGCCGGCGGCGGGGAAACGGCCGGCGCGGGATGACCGGATAGAACGTTATATGGATTATATTGCGGTTGTTGCGATATATTGTAGAGTGTATTGATGTTGTAACATTCTGTTATTATTATTGAATCAGGAATAACAACACAAAATTATCGTACCGTATATTGCCGGATTGTATAGCGATTTATATGGCTTGCGGGGCCTGAATTGTATAGCAATTGCAGTGTCGGGAATGCGGCTCTTGCGTCGCGTGGCGGGCAGGCGGCGTTCCGGGACGCCATGGAAGGCAGCGCGCCGCCCGCCGCCGTCCGGGAGGATGAACCCGACCCCCGGAGGGAGTCACGGAATTTCACCGTCCCCTGCATCTTCGGGCCGGCTGCCCGAAGGGCGGGACCGGTGCGAGTGCCCCAGGCCTGGGTGCCAGCGCCACGGCGGCGCCCGCGCGGATTCCTCCGCAATGAAGGCAGCCGCGGGATGGCAGCATAAAAAAGTACGATGCTGGACGAGTCGGCTGTCGGATACTTCGGTGTCGGGGTCACTCGAAACCGAGGAGGTTCCGACATGTCCAGAAAATCCGAGCGGATCGGGAAGTTTGCAGCGTCGGTCGGCCAGGAGCCGGTGTTTGTAGGAG
>JAJEAZ010000122.1 GCA_022824105.1 Alphaproteobacteria bacterium | reverse complement strand
GTATTTCGTCTATCGGGACGGGCGCTATATCGACGTTGCGGGCCGGTCCTTCCGCGACTTCCTGGAAGGGAAGCTGCCCGAGTTGCCGGGCGAGCGCCCGCATATCGGCGACTGGGAGGACCATGTGACGACCGCCTTCCCGGAAGTGCGGATGAAGCGCTACCTGGAGCTGCGCGGCGCGGACGGCGGGCCGTGGGGACGGCTCTGCGGCCTGCCGGCGCTCTGGATCGGCCTCCTCTACGATGGCGCGGCCCGCGCTGCCGGCTGGGACCTCTGCAAGCACTGGACGGACGAGGAGCGCGAGAGGCTGCGGACCGAGGCGCCGCGCCTCGGCTTCGCGGCCGAGGTCGGCGGCCGCTCGCTCCGCGACATCGCGAAGGACATGGTCGCCATCGCCCGGCAGGGGCTGAAGGCGCGCGCGCGTCTCGACGGCGCCGGCAATGACGAAACCGGCTTCCTTTCCGATCTCGAGGAGATCGCGGAAAGCGGCGTGACCGCCGCCGAGCGCAAGCGGGATTTGTTCGAGGGCCGCTGGGGCGGTACGGTCGATCCCGTATTCGAGGAGTTCGCATATTGACCGAAGATGCGCGCGCAAGGGCCGCCGGCCTGGACCATCTGGAGGGCGAGGACAAGGCCGCTCTCGACGCCGGCACGAAACTGGCCGACGAGCTTGCCGCCGCGCTGCCGCGCGACCACCACATGTATGAGGAGCCGGCGCTGACCTGGCGTCCGGAGCCCGGCCGGTGACGGCGCTCCACTGGCTGACGCTGGCCGATGCGGCGCGGGCGCTCCGGCGGCGCGAGCTTTCGGCGCGCGAATACACCGAGGCGCTGCTGGCGCGGATCGAGGCGGTCAACCCGAAGCTCGACGCCTTCGTCGCCCTGCTCGCCGACCGCGCCCGCGAGCGCGCCGCCGCCCTGGACAGCGGCCCTGTGCGCGGCGCCTTGCATGGGGTGCCCTTCGGCCTCAAGGACATCATCGACGTGGCGGGCGTGGCGACCACGGCGCATTCGGCGGTGCTGAAGGACAATGTCGCCGCGAAGGACGCCGGCGTGACGCGCCGCCTGGAGGGGGCGGCCGGCGTGCTGCTCGGCAAGCTTTCGACGCATGAGTTCGCCATCGGCGGGCCCAGCTTCGACCTGCCCTGGCCGCCTGCGCGCAACCCCTGGAACACCGACTGCCATCCGGGCGGCTCGTCCTCCGGGTCCGGGGCTGGCGTGGCCGCCGGGCTGTTCCCGCTGGCGCTCGGCACGGACACGGGCGGTTCGGTGCGCAACCCGGCGTCCTGCTGCGGCATTGTCGGCATGAAGGCGACCTACGGGCGGGTGAGCCGGGCGGGCGTGGCGCCGCTCTCCTGGTCGATGGACCATATCGGCCCGATGACGCGCACGGTCGAGGACAATGCGCTCGCGCTGGAGGTGCTGGCCGGCTTCGACCCCGAGGACCCGGCGAGCGCCAACGAGCCGGTGCCCTCCTACACCGCCGGGCTGGAGGGCGGCGTCAGGGGCATGAAGATCGGCATCGTGCGCCGCTGGCACGAGGAGGACATGCCGGCCGCGCCGGAAATGCGCGCCGCCATAGACGAAGCGCTCCGCGTGCTCGAAGGCGAGGGCGCGGAGATCGTCGAGGTCGATCCGGGCCCGCTCCAGGACTATTCGCGCGTGAACCGCATCATCCTCTGGGCCGAGGCCTGGTCGATCCACGAGCAATGGCTGAAGGAGAAGCCGGAAGCCTATGGCCGCCTTGGCCGTGAACGGCTGATCGCCGGCGCCTATCTCTCGGCGGGGGACTATCTCCGCGCGCTCCGGGAGCGGAGCCGCTGTACCCGGCGCATGTCGGACGCGCTGGCCGGCGTGGACGTGCTGGTATGCGCGTCGAGCATGGAGCCCGCCTGCGCCATCGAGGACGAGCCGGAAGTGCTGCGCACCTACTCCAGGCAGGCCCGTCAGCCCTTCAACGTCACCGGCCATCCGGCGCTCGCCGTGCCGGCCGGTTTCTCGTCCGCCGGCATGCCGCTCTCGTTCCAGATTGCGGGCCGGAACTTCGACGAGGCCACGATCTACCGCGCCGCCCGCGCCTATGAGCGCGCAACCGGCTGGCCGGACCGCCATCCGGAGTTCTGACCCGGAAGGCGGGAGGGCGGCGCCGCACGAGGAGGGACGGACCCATGGAGGCGCTGCTGGTGGTGGATGTGCAGAACGATTTCTGCACGGACGGGGCGTTGGCGGTGCCGGGCGGCGAGGCGGTGGTGCCGGGCATCAACCGGCTTTGGGAGGGCTAT
The DNA here is from genome assembly GCA_022824105.1 of Alphaproteobacteria bacterium. Classification (GTDB taxonomy): domain Bacteria; phylum Pseudomonadota; class Alphaproteobacteria; order Bin95; family Bin95; genus Bin95. The sequence continues at coordinate 1,900 of JAJEAZ010000122.1, read as the reverse complement.
GCCTGCAAGGTGCTGACGCAGGACTGGCATCCGCCGGGCCACGCCTCCTTCGCGAGCAGCCATGAAGGCAAGCAGCCCTTCGACACCGGCGTGCTGGACTATGGCGAGCAGGTGCTCTGGCCGGACCATTGCGTGCAGGGCACGCCCGGCGCGGCCTTCCACCCGGAGCTGCGCACCGACGGCGCCGACCTCGTGCTGCGCAAGGGCTTCCGGCCCGGCATCGACAGCTATTCGGCCTTCTTCGAGAACGACCGCACGACCCCGACCGGCCTCGCCGGCTATCTGCGCGAGCGCGGCGTCGGGCGGGTCCTGCTGACGGGCCTCGCGACGGATTTCTGCGTCGGCTTCTCGGCGCTCGACGCGCTCGCGTCCGGGTTCGAGACGGTCGTGCTGGAAGACCTCTGCCGGGGCCTCGACATGGAGGGCTCGCTCTCCCGGATGCTGGACGATATCCGCGTCGCCGGCGGGCGCATCCAGCGCAGCCCTGCCTGATGCATTGCCAAAGCCCGGCCGCATCCCAATCTGAAAGGGAACGGAGGCGGGCGAAGCGGGAGGACATATGCGCGCGTTGATCGAGCGGGGCGCGGGCTGGCTGACGACCGCGAGCCACCGCATCCGGATGCACGACTGGCGCGGCTCCCGGCCCTGGCTCCGCTGGTCCCTTGTCGGCGTCGCGCTGGTCCTGCTGCTCTGGTACCCGGTCGGCATGGCGGTCTATACGCATATCGACGACGACACCGGCTTCGAACCGAGGCCCACCGCCTACGATGCCGGCGGCTCCAAGGCGGTGGCGACGGCGGCGGCCCTGGTCAAGCGGGAGATCGAGCGCTGGGCGCCCAACAAGCCCTTCTGGCACCCGGCGGCGGCGCTCGACAACATGCCGAACTACCAGCTGGGCCTGATGTATGCCGTCTCGCGCTTCGCCATCGAGATGGGCGACCAGCTGGGGCGCACGCGCGGGTCGAGCGCCATCGACAAGGACCTCGACCGGGCCGCGGGTCTGCTGAAATATGACGGGCGCATCTGGTATTGGGGCTCGGGCGGCCTGCTGCCGGTGGCGCCGGCGCAGCGGCAATACCAGAACGCCGCCGAGGCGCTCGCCCGATACAATGAGCGCCTTGCGAACGGCGAGGCGACCTATGACCGCCGCGCCGACAATCTGATCGCGCTGCTCGACCGGGTGGGCGCGGACCTGGGCGCCTCCAGCGCCGCGCTCGACAAGCGCGCATTGGAGACCAATGCCGGCTGGTTCGACACCATCGCCGACGACCTCTTGTTCAACGTCAAGGGCCGGCTCTACGCCTACTACCTGCTATTGCGCGACATCGGCACGGATTTCGACAAGGCCATCGCCGAGAAGCAGGCGAGCAAGATCTGGCAGCAGATGCTGGCGAGCCTGCGCCAGGGCGCCGAACTCTACCCGCCCATCGTCTCCAACGGCTACGAGGACGGCCTGCTGATGCCCTCGCACCTCACCGCCCTCGGCTTCTACCTCCTCCGCGCGAGAACGCAGCTGAAGGAGGTGGCGGACGCGCTGTCGAAATAGGGCGGGGCTGTTCGTCGTATTTCTGTCCCGGAGCGATCCGGGCTAGACTGCGCCTGCAACCGATCCGCCGGAGAGAAACCGGAGATGCCCGGAACCACCTCCGCCCGCTCCTATCGCCACCGCCCGGCAACCTATCGCGACGTGCTCGATGCGCCGCCGCACAAGGTCGCGGAGATTGTCGCCGGCGAACTGCATCTTCATCCGCGCCCGGCCTCCCTCCATGCTCTTGCATGTTTCCGCTTGGGAGGACTTCTCGACGGTCCTTTCAGTTTCGGCCGAGGCGGTCCCGGCGGGTGGTGGATTGTTTTCGAACCCGAACTCCATCTCGGCGGGGACATCCTCGTTCCGGACCTC
>JAJEAZ010000608.1 GCA_022824105.1 Alphaproteobacteria bacterium | reverse complement strand
GAGGTCCTCCGGCAATACCAGCCATCCGACCCGCCAGCCGGTCATGGAGAAATATTTCGAGAAGCTGTTGACGGTGATGGCGGACGGCGAGCCGACCGCCGTCGCCTCCTCCATGCCGTAGGCGATGCCGTGATAGATCTCGTCCGAGACCAGGCGGACGCCGCGGTCGTGGCACCATGCCGCGAGGGCGCCGAGCGCTTCCGGCGACAGCATGGAGCCGGTCGGGTTCGAGGGGCTGGCGACCACCAGCCCGTCTATCCGCCCCTCGACGCGCTCCAGCAGCTCCGGGGTCGGCTGGAAGCGCGTTTCCGGCCCCGTGGGCACCTGCACCGTCTCTATGCCGAGCGCGCCCAGCATGTTGCGGTAGCAGGGGTAGCTCGGGTCTGTGAGCACCACCCGCGCGCCCGGATCGAAGGCCGCGAGGAAAGCCAGCACGAAACCGCCGGACGAGCCCGTGGTGACGAAAACCCGGTCCGGCGCCACGTCCTCTCCGTAATGGTCCCGGTAATGCCGTGCGATACGACGGCGCAATGGGTCGATGCCCGGCGCGTCGGTGTAGCCGAGCACCCGTTCGTCGATAGCGGCCTTTGCGGCTTCGCGCGCCCCGGCAGGCGCCGGCGTGCTCGGCTGGCCGATCTGGAGGGGGAATACCGCCTTGCCCGCAGCCGCGCGCTCGCCCGCCGCCCGGAGCACCTGCAGAACGATGAACGGGTCGATCCCGCCCCGGCCCGAAACCTGGAACGCCACGGCCGGCTACTCGCCGAACACCTGCATGGCCAGGCCCGCGCCGCGCGGGTCGGCATGCGCCCTGCAAATCCCCTGCTTGTCGCCCGGCGCCCTTTCCTTGCACTGGACCGCCGCAACAAAGCCGATCTTCCCGACTTCCGAAAGGGTCGAACCGCCCTCCCGGAGTTCCGCGCGCGCGGCTTCCGGAACCGCCGCTTCGACAATCATCTCCTGCCCGGCGCCCCGCACGGCGCGCGGCAGGGCGAGAGCGTCTTCGAGCGTATCCCCCTCCAGAAGCGCCCGCAGCGCCACGGCAGGGCCGATGCTTCCGGCTCCCGCCCCCGACGCGGCGCCGGCGAAGCGGATGTCGTTCCCGGACTCATGGACAACCAGAAACGGGGAAAGGGCGGGATCAGCTGCGCCCTCCGGCCTCGGCGCGGCAATCGCAATGCCCGTGCCGGCAGCCATCCGGGCGGCGCCGAAGGGCGCATTCATGGTGAGGCCGCACGCAACCGCGAGCCCGTCAGCGTCCACGACCGCAAAGCCGGTGCCGCCGCCGGCATCGCCGGCCGCGGCGTCGCCTGCAACGGGGAGCACGGGCTCATCGCTATCTGCAACGCGGTCGTCCTCGACCAGCTGCGGCCACAAGGCGGCCTGACCCGGCCCTGCGCTCGCCCCGTCCGCAACGAAATAGGCGCGCCAGGAGTCGTCCTCGGCAAACAGCGGCTCCTGCATCGACGGCGCATGCTCCAGCGCCGCCGCGCCGAGGCGGACGCCCGCAGCGGCCGCGCCCTGCATCAGCGCTTCCGCGGCGCGACCGGAATAAAGCGCTCCCGGCCCGTCCACCCGTATCCGCCCCAGGATTCGGGCAAGCTCCGGCTGCGCCAGACGGTCGCCTTCCCGGAGCTGCCGGCCGCCGAAGACCGCCGCCGCCGCGCCCGGAGCCGAGCGGATGTCCCGGTCCAGGGCCCGCGAAACCGAATGGCCCAGGAGGGCCAGCCGTTCGGCCGCCGCCGGTATCGCGCCCCAGCGCAGGCGTCCATGGGCCGTATGCATGAGCGCCAGACCCCGGACCAGCATGGGCGGCGGCGCTTCGCCCTCCCCGTCCGCAGGGTGGATGAAGGCGTAGGTCTGCTGCTCTCCCTCTTTCGTGTCGTGCACCAGGCAGGCTCCGCCGGCCCACAGGCCGGCGCGGGACGGCATGGTGACCGAGAGCGTCATGGCCAGCGCGGCCGCCGCATCGGCTGCGGAGCCGCCGGCTTTCAGAGCATCCCGGGCCGCGAGCGCGGCATTGGGCTCGGCGGCGGCGACACTGCCGAGATAGGGCTGGCTCGGAACGGCAGTCGGCTGAATGCCGGAGACGCCCCCGCATCCGCCGAGCGCCAGCAGAAACAGAAACACAGGCGCCGATTGACGCCGGCGGAACCGACGCCTAGCTTGCTCCCGACGCCCTGCGAGGTCGCCATTCATGAGGCCCATGCGATCCCTTCTCTGCGGCCTCTTCGCCGCATGTCTTGCGTTTTCGGCCGCCCCACCCTCGGAAGCCCGGTCGCTCAACCTCGTTCGTGACGCGGAAATCGAGGAAACGCTTCGCCTGTACGCGAAGCCCGTATTCGAAGCAGCCGGCGTTTCGTCGGAAAGCATACGCCTGCATCTCGTGAATAGCGACCAGGTGAACGCCTTCGTTTCCAACGGGATGCGGATATTCCTGAATACCGGGCTGCTCCGGATCAGCGAGAACCCGAGCCAGGTTATCGGCGTGATCGCCCACGAGACCGGCCATATCGCCGGCGGCCACCTCGCCCGGCTCAGGGACGAGATCGAAACCCGGACCACGCAGGCGATTCTCTCCACGGCGCTCGGCGCCGCTGCGGGCGTCGCAACGGGAGACCCCCGCGTCGCCCAGGCGGTGATATCGGGCGGCGTCACGCTCGCCGAGCGGAGCCTGCTTCGCCATTCCCGAACCGAAGAATCCGCCGCCGACCAGGCCGCGCTGCTCTATCTCGACCGGGCGCAGCTCTCGTCGCGCGGGCTGATGGAGTTCCTCAAAATTCTGGAGCACCGGGAAACAATCGCCGGCGGCGCCCAGGACCTGTATCGGCGCACTCATCCCTTCACCGACGACCGCGTCCGGACCGTGCGCGACCATGCCGCGGACTCGCCCTGGACAGATCGGGACGTGCCGCCCGACTTCTATCGCCGCCACGCCCGGATGGTCGCCAAACTGGACGGCTTTCTGGACCCGCCCGAGAAAACGCTTGCCCGTTACGACGCCGCCGACACCGGAGAGGCGGCGCGCTACGCCCGGGCGATCGCCTTCTATCGCATCCCGGACCTCGACAAGGCCCTGGCCGTGATCGGCGGCCTCATCGCAGAGGCGCCGGACGACCCCTATTTCCATGAACTCCACGGCCAGATGCTGTTTGAGAACGGGCGCGGCGCGGAGGCGCTGGACTCCTACCGCGAGGCCGTTCGCCTCGCTCCCCATGCGGGCCTGATCCGCGTCGGGCTCGGCCGCGCCGCCATCGAGGTCGGCACGCGGGACGCGCTCGAAGAGGCCGTCCGCAACCTGCGCGAGGTCGCGCGCCGCTCTCCGCGAAGCGCGGGCGCCTGGTACTGGCTCGGCATTGCGGAGGGCCGCTCGGGCCGGCCGGCTCTGGCGGACCTTGCGCTGGCCGAACACGCGCTTCTCACCGGCGACATCCGCCGCGCCGCCGCCCTCGCCGGCCGCGCGGTCCGCAAGCTTCCCGAGAACACCGCCGACTGGCACCGGGCCCGGGACATCCTCAACCGGGTCAGGCCGCGCAAGGCGACGGAATAACGGACTGCGCCACCGGATATCCGGGCCCTGCATCCACAATACGGGGGCTGCCGGCCGGCACCGCCCGCGCCTACCCCTCTTCTCCGCCTCCTTCCCCCGCCGACAGCGCGGCCTGGGCGGCGGCGAGGCGGGCTATGGGGACGCGGTAGGGGGAGCAGGAGACGTAGTCGAGGCCGATTTCGTGGCAGAAGGCGACCGAGGCCGGGTCGCCGCCATGCTCGCCGCAAATGCCGAGCTTGAGGTCCGGCCGCGCGGCCCGGCCGCGTTCGGCGGCGAGGCGCACCAGCTCGCCCACGCCCTCGATGTCCAGCGTCTCGAACGGGTCGTTCGCCAGGATGCCGCTGTCGCGATAGGCGCCGAGGAAGGAGCCGGCGTCGTCGCGGGAAATGCCGAAGGCGGTCTGCGTCAGGTCGTTGGTGCCGAAGGAAAAGAACTCCGCGGCGGCGGCGATCTCGGCGGCCCTGAGCGCGGCGCGCGGCAGCTCGATCATCGTGCCGGTGCTGTAGGCGAGCGCCCCGCCCGTCTCCGCCGCCACCGTTTCCGCCGTCCGGTCGATGACCTCCTTTATGCGCTCCAGTTCGCTGCCGGCCGCGACCAGCGGCACCATGACCTCGGGCTCGGCCCCGGTTTCGGCGGCGGCCTCGAAGATCGCGCGGGCCTGCATCTCGTAGATTTCGGGCCAGGTGATGCCGAGCCGACAACCGCGGTGGCCGAGCATCGGGTTGGCCTCTTCCAGGCGCAGCGCGCGGCGGCGCAGCTGCACCGCATCGACGCCGGCCGCGGCCGCCACCTCGGCGGTCTCCTCCTCGGTGCGCGGCAGGAACTCGTGCAGCGGCGGGTCCAGCAGCCGGATCGTCACCGGCAGGCCGTCCATGATCTGGAAAAGCTCGATGAAGTCCTGCCGCTGCATCGGCAGCAACTTGGCGAGCGCCATGCGGCGCCCGGCCTCGTCGTCGGCCAGGATCATCTCGCGCATGGCGAGGATGCGGTCCGTGTCGAAGAACATGTGCTCGGTGCGGCAGAGCCCGATGCCCTCGGCCCCGAAGCCGCGCGCCGTCCGGGCGTCGCGGGGCGTCTCCGCATTGGCGCGCACGCGCAACCGCCGCGCTCCATCGGCCCAGCCCATCAGCCGCGCGAAGCCGCCGGTCACCTCCGGCTGGATCGTCGCGATCTCGCCCGCCATCACCTCGCCGGTGCTGCCGTCTATGGTGATCCGGTCTTCGGTCGTGAAGGTCCGCCCACCCGCGAGCATGACCCCGTCCTCGACATCGATCCTGACCGCGCCCGCGCCTGAAACACAGGCCCGTCCCATGCCGCGCGCGACCACCGCCGCATGGCTCGTCATGCCGCCGCGCGAGGTCAGGATGCCGCGCGCGGCGTGCATGCCGTGGATATCCTCGGGGCTGGTCTCGCTGCGCACCAGGATGACCGCCTCGCCGTTGGCCGCCGCCTGCTCGGCGGCATCGGCAGTGAAGACGATCCGGCCCGACGCCGCGCCGGGCGAAGCCGGCAGGCCGCGCGCGATCACGTCCCGGTCGGCATCGGGGTCGAGCGTCGGATGCAGGAGTTGCTCCAGCGCCTCCGGCTCGATGCGCATGACCGCCTCGTCCGGCCCTATGGCGCCCTCGTCCACCAGATCGACGGCGATCTGCAGCGCGGCCTGGGCCGTGCGCTTGCCCGAGCGCGTCTGGAGCATCCAGAGCCGGCCCGTCTCGACGGTGAACTCAATGTCCTGCATGTCGTGGAAATGGCGTTCCAGCCGGTCGCGCATCTCCATGAGCCGGGCGAACGCCTCCGGCATGGCCCGCTCCATCGGCGGAAGCTGCGAGCCGCGCGCCTCGGCGTCCGCAACCGTCAGGCTCTGCGGCGTACGGATGCCGGCCACCACGTCCTCGCCCTGGGCATTGACCAGATATTCCCCGTAAAGCGCATTCTCGCCGGTGGAGGGGTTGCGGGTGAAGGCGACGCCCGTGGCGCAGTCCTCGCCCATATTGCCGAACACCATGGCCTGCACATTGACGCCGGTGCCCCACTCCTCGGGAATGCCGTGCAGGCGGCGATAGGTCTGCGCGCGCGGCGTCTGCCAGCTTCGCATCACCGCGCCTATGGCCTCCCAAAGCTGGGCGCGCGGCTCCTGCGGGAAGGGCGCGCCGGTCTCCTCCAGCACGATCTCCTTGAAGCGGGCGACGAGGCCGCTCCAGTCATCGGCGTCGAGACCGGCGTCGGCGTCCACGCCCTTCTCGTCCTTCAGGATCTCGATCTCTTCCTCGAACAGCCCGCGGTCCACGCCGAGCGCCACATCGGCGAACATCTGGACGAAACGCCGGTAGCTGTCGAAAGCGAAGCGCCGGTCGCCGGAACTCGCCGCGAGCGCCTCCACCGTCCGGTCGTTCAGGCCGAGATTGAGCACCGTGTCCATCATGCCGGGCATCGAGACGCGCGCGCCCGAGCGCACGGAAACAAGCAGCGGGTCCGCCTCGCCGCCGAAGCGCTTGCCGACCGCCGCCTCGACCGCCGCCAGCGCCGTCTCGACCTGCTCCTCCAGCCCGTCGGGATAGCGTTCGCCGTCGGCGTAGAAGCGGGCGCAGACCTCCGTGGTCAGCGTGAAGCCCGGCGGCACCGGCAGGCCGAGCCGCGCCATCTCCGCAAGATTGGCGCCCTTGCCGCCAAGCAGCGCGTTCATCTCCGCGCGCCCGTCGGTCTTCGCACCCCCGAAGGCGTAAACCCAGCGGGCCATGCCTCAGCCCTCTATCCGGGAGAAGTCGGCAACGCCTGCGGTCGCGGCGCGGATGCCTGCCAGCAGCCGGAGCCGGTTGGCCCGGAGCGCGGCGTCGTCGGCGTTGACGGTCACCTCGTCGAAGAACCGGTCCACCGGCGCGCGCAGGGTCGCCAGCGCCTGCGTCGCAGCCGAGAAGTCCTCGGCCTCGACCGCGCGCGACGCTGCCGCACTTGCCCGAGACAGGGCCTCGTGAAGAGCGCGTTCGGCATCCACCGCGAAAGCCGACGGGTCGGCGTCCGCGCTGTAGGAGGCGTTGTCCTTCTTCTCCTCGATGGCGAGGATGCTGCCGGCGCGCTTGCAGGCGGTCAGCAGATTGGCGCCGTCCTCTTCATCCACGAAGCGTTCAAGGAAGGCGACGCGGGCCATGAGCCGCGTCAGGTCGTCCTCGTTCCCGAGCGCGAAGACGGCCGACACCAGGTCGTGCCTTGCGCCGCGTTCGCGCAGATGCGCCTTGAGGCGGTCCTCGAAAAAGGCGAACAACGCCGCGCCGCCCTCATCCGCTCCGTAGCCTTGCAGGGCCGCCGCAATGGCAGAGCGCAGCGGCAGGCGCAGGCCGTTCTCCAGCACGATGCGCACGATGCCGAGCGCCGCCCGGCGGAGCGCGAACGGGTCGCGCGAGCCGGTCGGCTTCTCGTCGATGGAGAAGAACCCGGCCAGCGTGTCGAACTTGTCGGCCAGCGCCGCGACCATCGAAACCGGCGTGGACGGCGCTTCGTCGCCCGGCCCCTGCGGCCTGTAGTGCGCCGCCACCGCATCGGCCACCTCGGCGTCCAGCCCCTCGCCGAGCGCGTAGTAGCGCCCCATCACGCCCTGCAATTCGGGGAACTCGCCGACCATGCCCGTCACGAGGTCGGCCTTGGCAAGCCGCACCGCCTGCCGGCACCGCTCAGGGTCGGCGCCGGGCACGAAGGGCGCCAGCCTGTCTGCCAGCCGCTCCAGCCGCCGAACCTTGTCGCCGACGCTGCCGAGCTTCGCGTGGAACACCACCTTGTCGAGCATGGGCAGGCGGTCTTCCAACGGGTGCATCCGGTCCTGGTCCCAGAAGAACTCCGCATCCGCTAACCGCGCGCGCAACACGCGCTCATTGCCGGCCCGAACCGCCGCATTGCTGTCAGGCGCCTCGATATTGGCGACGAACAGGAAGCGTGGCGCGAGCCCACCCACCTCGTCCTCCACCGGGAAATAGCGCTGGTGCGACTCCATGCTCGTCACCAGCACTTCCGGCGGCAATTCGAGGAAGGCCGGGTCGAGATCGCCGACGCCCGGCACCGGCCATTCGGTGAGGCCGGCGTTCTCCGCCAGCAGACGCGGGGAGAGGCGCGCTCCTTCGGGTGCCCCGTCGCGGATGCGCTGCATGCGCTCGTCCGCATCGATCAGCACGAAGGCCGCCCGCAGCTTCGCCTCGTAATCCGCGAAGCCGGTAACCGGGAAGGCCTCCGGCGCCATGAAGCGGTGGCCCTGTGTGCAGTCCGTGAAATCGAGCCGCGCTTCCGTGCCGCCGACCTCCAAGCCGCCGGGCAGCGCTTCGCCGGCGAACACCGCCAGCACGCCGCGCAGCGGGCGCACATAGCGCATCGGCGCATCGCCCCAGCGCATGGATTTGGGCCAGGCGAGGCCGCCCACCGCATCCGCCACGATCCCCGCCAGCACATCCCGCGCCGGCCGCCCCGCCACCTTCCGCACGGCGAACCAGAACTCGGCCTTGCCCTGCCGCCGGCGCTCGCACTCGTCGAGGCTCGCGAGGCCGGCGGCCTTCAGGAAGCCCTCGATGGCCCTGTCCGGCGCGCCGACGCGCGGGCCCTTGCGCTCCTCGGTGCGGTCCGGCTGGCGCTCCGGCAGCCCCTCGACGACAAGCGCGATGCGGCGCGGCGTGGCGAAGGCGCGCGAGGCCCCGTGCGCAAGGTCGGCTTCCCTCAGCCCGTCCAGCACCAGGCGTTCGAAATCGCGCCGGGCGCGGTCCTGCATCCGGGCCGGAATCTCCTCCGACAGCAGTTCGACCAGCAATTCGCTCATGGCGCCGCCGCATCCGGATGGCCGCGGGAGCGGAGCCAGGCGCCTGCCGAGGCGCGCGCGAGCGTCCTCACCCGCCCGATATAGGCCGCCCGCTCCGTCACGCTCACCACGCCGCGCGCGTCCAGCATGTTGAAGGCATGGCTCGCCAGGATGCACTGGTCGTAAGCCGGCAGCGCCAGCCCCGCCTCCACCAGCGCCGCGCATTCCCGCTCGGCATCGGCGAAATGGCGGAACAGCGCGTCCGTGTCCGCATGCTCGAAATTGTAGGCCGAGAACTCCCGCTCCGCCTGGTGAAAGACATCGCCGTAGGAGAGGCCCGCGCCGTTGAAGTCGAGGTCATACACGTTCTCGACACCCTGCACATACATGGCGAGGCGCTCCAGCCCGTATGTGATCTCGCCCGAGACCGGGTTGCAGTCATAGCCGCCCACCTGCTGGAAATAGGTGAACTGGCTCACCTCCATGCCGTCGCACCAGATCTCCCAGCCGAGGCCCCAGGCGCCGAGCGTCGGGCTTTCCCAGTCGTCCTCCACAAGGCGCAGGTCATGCTCGCGCGCGTCGATGCCGATCTCGGCGAGCGAGGCGAAATAGAGGTCCAGAATGTCCGGCGGGCTCGGCTTCAGCAGCACCTGGAACTGGTAGTAGTGCTGGAGCCGGTTGGGATTCTCGCCATAGCGCCCGTCGGTCGGGCGGCGCGAGGGCTGCACATAGGCGGTGCGCCAGGGCTCCGGCCCGAGCGAGCGCAAGGTCGTCGCCGGGTGGAAGGTGCCGGCGCCCACCTGCATGTCGTAGGGCTGCAGCACGGCGCAGCCCTGCCCCGCCCAGAAGCGCTGGAGCGCCAGGACCAGTTCCTGGAAGCTGGGCGCGACCGTCATGGCGCGGCTGCGGCCCAGGCGCACCGGTCGGCGTCAACGCGCGTGCGCATCAGTCCCGGTCCCGCCTCCGGTAGGACCCGCTATCCGGGTCGCGTTCGAGGTCGATGGGCTCGCCGTCCCGCTCGTCGCGCACCTTGTTCACGAGCCTGTTGGCCTTGCGGGCCATGCCCTCGATCCGCTTCCAGCCGAAAATCACCATTACGATGACAGCGGCGACAAGCAGAAATTTCCAGAGCATGGATCGGTCCTCCGTTCTATGCCTTCTTCATAGGCCATAGCGCGCCCAAAGCAACCGCTCCTCTACCGCGTCGGCAAGGCCCGGCAGCGCGGGCAGCAGCGGGAAACGCCGGCGGCGGCGGAGCGCGGTGCGCAGCCGGACCCGCTTGCCGAACCGCTCTCGGATCACCTGCCGCATCTCGCCCAGGCCGTCGGCGAGGCCGAGCTCGACCGCCTGCCGGCCCGTCCACACCCTGCCGGAAAAGAGGTCGTTCCCCTCCTCCTTCAGCCGCACGCCCCGGCGCTCGCGCACCCATTCGATGAAGACGCCGTGGATGTCTTCCTGCATGGCGCGCAGCGTTTCGACGTCTTCCGGCCTTTCGGGCCGGAACGGGTCCAGCATCCCCTTGCGCTCACCCAGCGCATGGACCCGGCGCTCGATGCCGAGCCGCCCGAGCGCGCCATCGAAGCCGAACCCGGCGAAGATGACGCCGATGGAGCCGAGGATGGATGCGGGATGGACGAAGATTTCCGATCCGGCGCAGGCGAGCCAGTAGCCGCCCGACGCGCCGATATCGTCCACGAAGCTCAATACCGGCACGCCCTTCTCCTCGCCGAGCCTGCGGATGCGATCGGCGATGCGGGCCGACTGGACGGCGCTGCCGCCGGGGCTGTTGATCGAAAGCGCGACGGCTTCCAGCCGCTTGTAGCCGAAGGCGCGCTCGATGCCCGGCGCCACCGCCTCATAGGTGAGCGCGCGGGCGCCGCTGCGGCCGGGCACGCCGATGACGCCCGCAAGCGGCAGGACGGCGACGGTCGGGCGGCGGCGGAGCTGCATCTCAGTCGAGGTCGAAGACGTTGACGGGTTTCAGCCCGTCGTCCAGCTCATAGACGCGCGGGCGCCCCGTCGCGATCTCGAAGGAGGGAATGTCCGCGTCCGAAATGCCTTCGAGATGCTTGATGAGCGCGCGGAGCGAGTTGCCGTGCGCGGAGATCAGCACCCGCTCGCCGCGCGCGACCCTGGGCGCGATTTCGGCGTCCCAATAGGGCCGGACGCGCTCGATGGTGAGCTTCAGCGTCTCGTAGGCCGGCACCCCGCCGGGCACGCCGGCATAGCGCCGGTCGGCCGCCTGCTCCCGCCAGCGCGGGTCCGAGCGTTCGAGGGCGGGCGGCGGCGTGTCGAAGCTGCGCCGCCAGACATGCACCTGCTCCTCGCCGTGAAGCTCGCGCATCTCCTGCTTGTTGAGGCCGGTGAGCCCGCCATAGTGGCGTTCGTTCAGCCGCCAGTCGCGGATGACCGGCAGCCACATCCGGTCCATGCGGTCGAGCGCGATCCAGAGCGTGCGCACGGCGCGTTTCAGCACCGAGGTGTAGGCGATATCGAAATCGAACCCGCCCGCGCGGAGCGCATCGCCCGCGCGCTCGGCCTCCGCAACGCCGGCTTCGGTCAGGTCCACATCGACCCAGCCGGTGAAGCGGTCCTCGCGGTTCCACACGCTCTGGCCGTGTCGAAGCAGGACAAGCGCCGTCATGGCAGGAGGTCCATGGCCTGTTCGAGCTGGGCGATCCGGGCCGCATGGCCTAGGCGCGCATCGAAGCGCAGATTGATGCCGTCCATGCCGCAATCCCGGTAGGCCTCGAAGCGGGCGCGCACCATGTCCGGCGTACCGATGGCGCCGAAGGCGGTAATCATCTCGTCCGGCACGCGCTTCGCCGCCTCCTCGCGCTTGCCTTCGATCCAGAGCCGCTGGATCGCCCGCGCATCGTCCTCGAAACCCGCCCGGCGGAAGGCGTCGTTGTAGAAATTGGTGCGCGCGGAGCCCATGGCGCCCATCTGGAAGGCGACGCCGGGGCGGCGCTGCTCGATCAACCGCTCGACATCCTCGCCGATGGCGACCGTGCAGGCTGCCTCAAGGTCGAGGTCCGAGAGCGTGCGTCCGGCGCGCTCGGCGCCCCGGCGGAGATAGCCGAGATGCGCGTCCGGATAGTCCGGCGAAAAGGAGGTGCCGAGCCAGCCGTCGGCCGCCTCGCCGGTATATTCCAGCGCTCGGGGCCCGAGCGTCGCCAGGTAGATGGGTATCTCCGTCGGCGGGAAATCCAGCCGGATCGCCTTGCCCTCGCCGCCCGGCCGCGGCAGCCGGTATTCCGCGCCCTCGAACTGGAGCTTCTCGCCTGCAAACGCCATGCGCAGGATGGCGACCGTCTCCCTGAGCCGCGAGAGCGGGCGCGCATAGGCCGCGCCGTGCAGCCCTTCCACCACCTGCGGGCCGCTGACGCCGAGGCCGAGCGCAAAACGCCCGCCGGAGAGATGGTGCAGCGAGAGCGCCGTCATGGCGGTCATGGACGGCGCCCGGGCGCTGATCTGCATGATGCCCGTGCCGAGCCGGATGCGTGTCGTCCGTCCCGCAAGGAAGGCGAGCGAGGTCGCGGCGTCCGCCCCCCACGCCTCGGCGGACCAGGCGGTATCCACGCCCAGCCGCTCGGCCTCCTGCACGAACTCCGTGAGCTCTACGCCACCGCTCCGGTCGTAGCCGCCGACGCTGATCGACGCCTTCATGGATGCCTGTCCTTCCCCGCGACCCGCCTCAGTCTCCGGCTAGCACCCGGCGATAGACCTCGATGTCGATATTGCCGCCGCTCGCCACCTGGCCGACCGCCTTGCCGGCCATCCGCTCCCGCTCCTTCAGCAGCGCCGCCAGGGGTGCTGCGCCCGCGCCTTCGATCACATTGTGGGTGTCGGTGAAATAGTGGCGCATGGCCGCCTCGATCTCATCGTCATCCACGGTGACGATGCGGGCCGCGTGCTCAAGGATAATGGCGAGCGCGGCCTCGTTCGGCGTGCGGCACGCCACACCGTCGGCCATGGTGTCGGCGCTGTTGGTGGAGACCGCCCGGCCCGCCTCGAAACTCAGCGCATAGCACGGCGCCTTTTGCGCGACCACACCGACGATCTCCGTGCTCAGCCCCAGCGCCTCGCGCGCAGCAATTGCCCCGCAAATGCCGGAGCCGAGCCCGATGGGCACATAGAGCGTGTCCAGATGCGGCACGGCGCTGAGAAGCTCGTAGCTGCAGGTCGCCACCCCGGCCACCAGCGCCGGATGGAAGGACGGCAGGAAATGCAGCTCCTCCGCACCGGCGAGCGCATGGGCGTGCTCGAACGCATCCTGGAAGTCCCGCCCATGCACGACCAGATCGGCTCCGAAGGCCCGCATGGCGGCGTTCTTCTCGCGGCTGTTGCCCTCCGGCACGACGACCGTGACCCGCTTGCCCGCCTGCCGGGCGGCATAGGCGACGGACTGGCCGTGATTGCCGCGCGTGGCCGTCACCATGCCTCCGGCTTCGCACTGGGCCATATAGGTCAGCCCGCCGCGGATCTTGAAGGCGCCGATGGGCGTGTGGTTCTCGTGCTTGACCCAGACCTCGGTCCCGGCCCGCTCGGCCAGCAGCGGCCAGACCCGCTGCGGGGTCGCGGGGAATGCAGCGTAAATGAGCTCGGCCGCCGCCTCGATTTCAGTCTTTCCGGGCAGTGTCATGGCAGTTCGATGGTCCCGCTGAGATAGGGCGTCGCGCGCCCGGAAATCACAACCCGGTCCCCCTGCATGGTGCAGGCAAGGCGCCCGCCGCGCTCCGACACCTGCCGGGCCGTCAGCGCTGTCTTGCCGAGCCGGTCCGCCCAATAGGGAGCCAGAGCACAATGCGCCGAACCGGTTACCGGGTCCTCGTCGATGCCCGCGCCGGGCGCGAAGCAGCGCGACACGAAATCCACCTCGCCGCCCGGCGCGGTGGCCGCAGTGATCCCATCGTTCAGCGCGGCGAGCCGGCGGAAGTCAGGACTGAGCGCCCGGACGGACGGCTCGTCGGGGAAAACCGCTACGCATATGAACGGGGCCTCCAGAACCGCTTCGGGAGCTGCCCCCAGCGCATCCGCCAGACCCTCAGGCTCCGCGGCCGCTTTCGGCGGATTGGCCGGGAATTCCATGCTTAGAACAGGGCCGTTGCGATAGACGGTCAGCCTGCCGCTGCGTGTCTCGAACTCGACCTTCTGCGTCTCCGGGTGAACGTGCTCGAAGACGACATGGGCGGAAGCCAGCGTCGCATGGCCGCACAGATCGACCTCGACCTTGGGCGTGAACCAGCGCAGCCGCCACGCCAGCCCTTCCGGCGCCAGAAAGGCCGTCTCGGAAAGATTGTTCTCAAGCGCGATGGCCTGCAGCAGCGAATCCTCGGGCCAGTCCTCCAGCAGGCAGACGGCGGCCGGGTTTCCGGCGAACGCCCGGTCCGCAAAGGCGTCCACCTGGTAAAGCGGTATTCTCATGGGGCCGCGACCATAACAGCGGCACGCCGAAAATCCAGCCGGCAACTACCGTACAAAACGAATCCGGATACGCCCGAAATGCTTGAAGTCGAAGATCGTCACCGGGTCCGGCGCCGGCGTTGGAAGGGTACTAGCGGCAGTCACGCGGCAGGTTCGCGTTCCCGCTTCGTGAAGCCGTCGAACAGGCCCTCCAGCCGCGCCATGCGCTCACGCAGGTCGGCAATGTCCCGCCGCACTTCATTAAGGCCGCGCGCCAGATAGAGATTCAGGCCGGCAAGCACGATGGCGGCCCCGATGATTGCAATGATCTCTTGTGTCACGCCGTTCTGCCTTCAACGGGTGGACTCAACATGGCGACCGGCTCGGCGCGAGTCAACATTAACGGCGGTCCCGGTGGATGCGCAGTCCGGCGGCTCGGCAAATTTCCAGCCGGTCAGGACCCCGCGAAGTTCACCCGGACGAGCCCGAGCGGCCCGAAATCGGAGACCGCCAGCGTGTCCGGACCCGGCACCGGCAGCACACCCGTACAAGAGCCTGTGGTCACGAACTGGCCCGCCGTCATCCCGAGACCCAGGCCGGAGAGATGGTTGGCGAGCCAGCGCACCGCCTCAACCGGATGGCCCATCATCGCCCGGCCCGTGCCGCGCCCGGCCTCCACGCCGTTGAAGGTGAGGCTCACCTCCTGGTCCACGCAGTCGATGCCGCGCCAGTCCTCGAACTCGTAGGCGGCGATGTAGCGCCCGGTGCCGCCATGGTCGGCGATGGTGCCGATCGGGCCGAGCGGCTGGTCGTCGGCGAGCCGGCGCTCCGGAATCTCGATGCCGGCGATCAGCGAACCGATGGCGGCTTCGACTTCCTCCCGGCTGTATGGCTGCGCCCGCGCCGGCAGGTCGGCGGAGAGCCGGAAGCCGTATTCGCTTTCGTAGATCGGACCCAGCAGGTCCGCGAGGCGGTATTCGATCTCCGCCCCCTCGTCGACCATGCCCTCGCAGATATGCCCGGCGAACGGCCCGGAGAGGCCCATCGCCTGCTGCGCGGCGGTCGCGGTCGCGCCGATTTTCCAACCGACGATCTTCCGGTCTTCCATGGCGTGGAGGGCCTGCCAGACCGCTTTGGCCTCATCCTCGTTGCGAGGCGCACAGGCTTCGGGAATCGCCGGCTCGCGCCGGCCCGCAAGGCGCGCCTCGCGCAGGAAGGCTGCGGCGGTTTCCGCTCTCGACATCAGTGCGCCTCCGCTTGCTTGCGCGCCTCGACGATATCCTCGGCGAGCTTGCCCGACAGTTCCTGAAGGTGGTCGAATTCCCAGTCGAACGTGCCCACGCCGAGCGTCAGCGAGCGCAGTTCGATAATCATGTCGGACATTTCCGACTGCGGCAGGAAGGCGTCCACCCGGTCCCATCCGGCCCAGCCCTCCCGGGCGTCGAACCCGAGTATCTGGCCGCGGCGGCCCGCCAGCAGGCGCTGGATATTCGCCGTGTATTCGGATGGGATATGCACCTGCACCTTCAGAATCGGCTCAAGCAGGATCGGGTTGCAATTCGGCAGCCCCTCGCTCATGGCGAGCCGTCCGGCGGTCTTGAACGCCTGTTCGGAGCTGTCCACCGGATGATGCTTGCCGTCCTTCAGCGTCACCACGAGGTCCACCACCGGGAAGCCGAGCGGCCCCTTGTGCAGGAATTCGCGCACGCCGGTTTCCACCGCCGGAATGAACTGGCGGGGCACCGAGCCGCCGACCACCTTCTCCTCGAAGGCGAAACCCTCGCCCCGCGGCAACGGCGCGATATCGATAACCACATCCCCGAACTGCCCGTGGCCGCCCGACTGGCGCTTGAAGCGCGAATGCTGCTCCGTCGCCTTGCGGATCGTCTCGCGGTACGGGGTCTGCGGGCGCTCGGTCTCGACGGCAATATGGTATTTGCTCTGCAGCCGCGCGACGCCGACCTGAAGATGCTGGTCGCCCTGGCCCCAGAGCAGCAATTGGTGGGTCTCCGGGTTGGCCTCGATTCGATAGGAGCAATCCTCTTCGGCGAGGCGCTGCAGCGCGCCCGAGAGTTTCACCTCGTCGCTGCGCTTCTCGGCATGGAGCGCGATGGCGTAGATCGGGCTGAGCCGCACCGGCCAGGCATCGGGCTTATCCGCGCCGCCGGCAGTCAGCATCTGCCCCGTTTCGAAAGCGTCGAGCCGCCCGATGGCGACGACGTCGCCCGCCTCGGCAGCACTCACCTTCGTCAGCGCAGCGCCGTGCATGCTGGCGAGATTGCCCAGGCGCTCGCCGCCCAGATTGTCGCCCTCGTTAAGCGTCCCGGACAGGACGCGGCCGAGATTCTGCTTGCCCTGGTGTTGCGCATGGTAGGTCTTGAAGATCTGCACTGCGGCGCCGTCGCCGGCCTCGAACCGGGCAGCGGCCCGCGACACGTCCGGGGTGTCGTGGCGAAGCGCCTTCAGGAGCCGGCGGACGCCGTGGTCCCGCTCCGCTGCGCCGAGCATGACCGGCACGACATGGCCGTCCGCCAGCGCGGCCTTGAAGTAGGCGTAGATTTCGTCCCGCGCCGGGGTGGCTTCCTCCAGCAACGCTTCGAGCAGCGTGTCGTCGAAGTCCGCCAACGCCTCCATGAGCTCCTGGCGCGCGAGCTCCGTGTCGTCGCCGAGCGATTCGGGCACCTTGATGAGCTCGGAGGCCGCGCCTTCATTGTAGCTGTATGCGCGCTCGCTGATGAGGTCGACATAGCCCGCCACGGTCTCGCCCTCGACCACCGGAATGTGGCGCACCACCACAGGCTTCCCGGACACGCCCTGCAGCGCCTCCATGGTTTCCGCCAGCCCTTGGGTCACGGTGTCGATCTTGTTGATGAAGATGATGTGCGGGATGTTCCGCGCATCGAGAAAGCGCAGGATCGGCGCCAGCATGATGGCTCGCGCCGGATCCGGTTCGCAGACCACCACCGCGATGTCCGCGACCGCGGC
>JAJEAZ010000401.1 GCA_022824105.1 Alphaproteobacteria bacterium | reverse complement strand
CGGGCTCGCGCTCTTCGCCTCGCTCACGAGCCAGGTGGGCGACGGGCTGACGCGGCTGACCGAGCAGGCCTTCACGCTGCCGAACGACCTGACCTACCGCCGTCACGGCATGATCTTCGGGGCAAGGCTCGCGGACCGGGCGACGCGGCTCGAGATCACCGACGCGGTCTTCGCGCGGAACGTCCGCAGCTACGTCCGCCAGTGCGTGTTCCACGCGCTGCTGCTGGGCCACGTCTCCGCCGACGACCTCCGCGAATCGACCGACCTCTGGTCGCTCGTCACCGCGACGGGGACGCCCTCGGCGGGCGCCTCGCCCGCGCGGATGTTCGAGTTCGCGACGCGCCTGCCCGCCTCCGGCACCGGGGCCACGCCGGTCGACCGCGAGATCGTCACCTGCCGGGACGGGGCGGGACGCCTGAACGCGCTGTGGAACGCGGAGATGGCGCGGGCGGGCACCGTGTTCGGGCGGCGCATCTTCCCCGACGCCCGCACCGGGGCGCTGGCGCGGGCCGAGCTTGTCGCCGCGCTTCCCGCCGCCCACGACTTCCTCATAGGGGCCTCGCGCACGGCGGGCGAGATCATGCGCCAGCAGATGGTGCTGAACGCGGTCCACGATGCCGGAGAGCAGTGGTCGTCCGAGACCGGCAACGCGGCCGCCTTGAGTGCGTACACCGAGGCGCGGGCGGAGGCCCAGACCGTTTCGGCCTACCGCGCCATCGGGCGGCAGGCCGAGACCTGGGTGCCCTTGCTCAGGATCGTCTTCGAATGCCTCTACGTCGGCGCCTTCCCGATGGCGGTGCTCCTGATGCTGACGCCCGCCGGGGCGGCGATCTTCCGCTCCTACGTCACCGGGCTCGTCTGGCTCCAGTCCTGGGGTCCGCTCTACGCGGTGCTGCACCGCATCTCCATGGGCGAGGCCGCGGAGCGCATGCAGGCCGCCGCGATCATGCCGAACGGCGAGATCGGGATCTCGCTGGTGGCGCAGGCCGGGATCCGCGCCGTCGCGGCGGACGTGGCCGTGATGTCGGGATATCTCTCGATGTCGGTGCCGTTCCTGGCCGCCGCGCTCGCCTACGGGATGTCCAAGGCCACGGTGCTCGCCACCTCCGTCCTCGCCGTCGGGCAGGACGCGGCGTCCTCCGCCGCGCACGAGGGGACCACGGGCAACCTCTCGCTGGCGAGTTCGGCCTACGACACCCACCGCTTCGCGACCCTGGAGGGTCGCCAGGTGCGCACCTCGCCCCATGTCGACGAGGGCCGGTACACCGGGTACGCGCCCGGGGGGACGGCCATGACGGTCACGGGGGACGGCACGGTGGTCGCCGACGCGGGCGCCGCCACGAGCCGGATCCCCGCCGCCGGGGTGCGGCTCTCGGAATCCCTGGCGACCAGCCACGAGACCCGCGCGGCGGAGGCGCACGGCCGGTCGCGTCACTGGTCGGCAGAGGCGGGCATGGCGCGGAACGCGGCGGTCACCGACGCGACCGCCATGATCGAGCGCTACAGCCACGACGTCTCGACGGGCGAGGCGCACGCCCGCGGCGTCACCGAGAGCGAATCGCGCCAGGCGCAGGAGCTTGCCGGGCACGTGGACAAGCTGGCGGAGATCGGCGGGATCACGGCGAACCAGGCGATGAACCTGACCGCCGAGGCGAAGGTGGGCGGCGGCTGGGACATCGTCGCGAAGGTCGGCGCCGACGGCTCGGTGATGTGGCGCGGCCAGACCATCGAATCCGACGCCTGGAACCGGATGCAGGAATACGACAGGCGCCACGGTGTCAGCGAGACCTGGGGCCGGGTGTCCGACGCGTCCAGGCGGTATTCCGCGCAGACGGGGGACAGCGAGCTCGCCAGCCTCGACGAGGGCCTCTCGGCCAGCCTGGCGCGCATGCGCAGCTTCCAGGAGCGGTCCGCGCTGGCGCGGCAGGAATCGGAGAGCTGGACGGAGCAGGCGGCGCAGGTGCGCTCCGACGCGCAGGCGATCGAGCGCGAGCTCGGCCAGCCCTTCTTCGCCTGGCTGTCGGACCAGCCCGGATCGGACGGTCGCGCCATCGGCGCGGCGGGCGCCATGCGCATCGCCTCGCCGCAGACCCCGGAGGACGCGGAGCAGCTCAGGGAATACGCGGCGTCATTCGTCGGCGCGCACTATCCGGCGCCCGCCGGTCCCGATCCGGCGGCGGCCGGGACCATGGAGGAGTACAGGACCGCGGCCGACGAGGCGCGCGGGGACTACGTGCGGGAGACCGCCACGTCCTACGCGGGCTGGTCGGCCCGCGTGCGCGAGGTTGCGGAAGAGGCGGGGGCGCCGCCGCCGGGCGTGACGGGGGCGAGGGCAAGGGGGGAAAGGTCCGCGACGGAGACGGATCTCGCCGTCACGGGCGCGGAGCGCGCGGCGCGGGAGTCCGTCGCCGCGAGCGAGGCCATCGAGGGCCGGGCCGGCATCGCGGCCGAAATCGACAGGCCGTTCGAGGAGCGCGCGACGGAGAACGTGCCCGTGGTCGGCGAGTGGCTGGCCGGGAAGATCTTCGGCACGGCGGGGAACGCCGCGCCGGACGGGGCGCAGGACGGAGGGGCGGGATCCGGGGACGGAACCGCGGACGCGACGGACACGACGGACGGGAGGAGACCCGGTGACCGGGCGGGCGCAACGTCGCGGTAGGCCCGCCGGGCTCGCGCTGAACGGGCGGGCCGATGTCGCGGCGTCAGTCGTCGCGCATGAGCCGCTCGTGCTCCTCGGCGATCTCGAGATGCGCGTACTGGCCCGAGGTCGTCGCCGCGTCGATGCGTTCGTCGCGGCCGTCGGGAAGGCGGCGGCGCCGGAAGGCGGACCAGTCGCCGCGGCGGATCCCGCGCCGGAGCGCCAGCGCCAGCGAGGAGACGGCGGTCCAGCCGATGGCGGCCAGCGTGAGGATGCCGGCGATCTCCAGACCGGTCCCGAGGATGGCCGCGACCGCCGTCCAGGTTGCGGCGAGGGCGGGGCCCGCGAGCACGACCGTGCGCTCCGTGCAGGTGATCCCGGGCAGCGTGTTCGGCGTGTTCGGTGGCCTTGTCATGTCGTCGTCCTCCTGTCCTGCGGGCCGGTCCGGAAGGCGGACCCGCAGGCGAGCGCATCCGCGGCCATCCCTGGTCCGGTTCGCGCCGCCTCCGGCCCGGCTCCGTTCGTCCGACCACCGGCCGGACTCCGGCTCCGGGCGGAGCGGCGCGCTGCGGCGGGGAAGCCCCGAACGGGTGGCATCGACGAC
>JAJEAZ010000220.1 GCA_022824105.1 Alphaproteobacteria bacterium | reverse complement strand
GTCCATGCCTTCCTGGTCGAGGGCGAGGAAGCGGCCATCCTGCAGAGGGACGGGCGCTATTGGCGCATCCACGGCTTCGGCGAGGCCGGGCGCTGCCACGCCGCCACAACCCTTTCGGGGGTCCGGCGCTATTGCGAGATCTTCGCCTTCGCCGAGGCCGAGAGGACCCGGAAATACCGCATCGAAAAGCGCCGGCGCATCGCCCGGCTGCTCGCCGCCGACCGCTCGCCCGGCGTCTGGCGCGAGGTCCGGCGCATCCTCGAAAACCCGCTCGATACCGCCCCGCCGGCCGGTCCCGTTTTCCCGGGGGCATGACGCGCCGCCGGGACCTTTCCGCCTCAACCGTCCACCCCAATCAACCCGACACCGGAATTTGCCGCCATGCTTCACAGGATCACCGGCCGCGCCACCAAGTGCGGCCCCTCCGCGATTTCCGCCATCGCCGGCGTGCCGACGCATGAGGCCGCCGCCACCATCCGCCGCCTGTTCGACCGGCGCTCGGTCAACGGCGTCTTCATGGACGAACTCGCCGCCGCGCTGGCGGAGTTCGGCTGGACGCCCGATTACGCCGTCCGTCATCCGAAGCTCCGCGACCGCCGTTTCGCGCGCAGCGAGGAGGCCTGGGAGCGGATCTTCGCCGGCGTTCCCTCCGACGAGCGCGCCATGACGCTCGGCACGTTCCTGGACCCCGCGCCGGCCGGAACCTGGGCGATCTCGGCGAGCAACCATTTCGTGGCGTATGCCGACGGGTATGTTGCCGATTCTGCGTGGTTTTCCCGCAAGCCGGCCCTCTGGTTCCGCGCCAACCCGGACCACGACCGCGTCGCAAGGCGGCGCATCCGCGAGGCGGTCCGGTTCGTGCGCGCCGCCCCCGGCGACGCCCGCCGCGTCCCGGCGCCGGAAAGCGGGCAAGCCACGGATGGGCCGGCTCCGGCCGGCGCCGGACCGTCCCGCCCGGCTTCGCCCCGGCCCGTCCCCGACGGCAAGGAAGCCCCGGTGACAGGCAGGTTTCTGGTCAGGTCCCGGATGTTCACGCTCGGCATCGGCGCCGCCATGGACAGCCGTTTCGACAGCCGCGAGGAGGCGGAAACCTATGTTGAGCGGGCGATGAAGCACTTCCCGGGCAGCCGCTACGACATCCGCGAAGACGCCGAAGAGCCCGGCCCGCAGCCGAAGGCGGAGTAAGCCCGGGCCCCGCGCGGCAGAGGCCACTCCTTACCGGACCGCCATAACCGTCCGATCCGGACCCGGCCCTTCCTGCCCGGACTCCGGCCCCGCCCCATCCCCGTTGCCTGGCCGCCGTCCCGCGAGGGTCCGCCGCCGCGCGCCCTGCGCCGGCAGGAGGTAGTCGGGCCCGTCGGGGGCGGGCCGGCGGGGCCGGGCGGGAGGAATTCCGTCCCTCAGCTCAGCATCCCGCCGGTCTCCCGTCCCTTCCCGCACGGAGACCGCCCCATGCTCGACGCCCCGCAGGCGCCGGACGCTCTCGCGCGTCCGCCCCTTCCCCCCGCCGCCATCGAACCCACCGCAACGCCGGCCCGTCCGGTGGCGGGCGACGCCCTGTTCGCCGCGGCCCGGACCCTGCTGCCGGTGCTGGAAGCGGGCCGGCCCCTCGACGCCGCAACCCTGCGGGACGCCATGACCGACGCATTCGGCGGCTCGGACGCCGCCGGCGCCTGGGTCTGGAAGGACGCCTACGAGGCGGCCGAGGCCGCCGTCGCGATCTTCATGCAGCGCTACGGCCTGGGCATGCGCCGGACCGCCGGCGGGCCGCGCCGCATGCTGGCGATGCTGGAGGCGCTCGCCGCGCTGGAGCCTTCGCACACCAGGCGCTCCGAGGAGCAGGTCCGGCTCCAGCAGTTCTCGACCCCGCTGCCTCTCGCCTATGCCGCGCTGCAGGCCGCCGCCGTCCGGCCGGGCGACACCGTGCTGGAGCCCTCCGCCGGCACCGGCATGCTCGCGGTCATGGCGCAGTGCGCGCTCGGCAACTCTGCTGCCGGCAATCTCCATCTCAACGAATACGCCCACACGCGGGCGCGGCTGCTGACGCAGTTGTTTCCCGAGGCCGTCGTCACCGCGTTCAACGCCGAGGCCATCGCGGACCGGCTGCGCGACGTCCGGCCGACCGTGGTGCTGATGAACCCGCCCTTCTCAGCTACGCCCGGCGTGGACCGCATCCGGCGCGACGCGGACCTGCGCCATGTCCGCTCGGCCGCTTCGATGCTGCCGCCGGGCGGCCGGCTGGTCACGATCACCTCGGCCCATTGCGCGCCGGGCGACACTGTCGGCCGTCTCGATCCCCCGGCCCGCTGCATCTTCACCATGGCGATCGACGGCCGGGCATACGCACGGCGAGGCACCGGCTTCGACACCCGCCTCACCGTGCTGGAGCGCGGCGCCGGGCCCGGCGTGGATGCCTTGCCCAGGACGGGTTCCGGGGTGGACGGAACGGCACGCGCCGCAAACGCCGCCGAGCTGCTCGATGCCGTCATCGCCCAGGTGCCGCCGCGCCGGCCGATCGCGCCCGTGTCCGTCTCCTCCGGCCCCGCCCGCGACCTGTTCGGCAAGCCGGTGGCGCCGAAGCCTGCGACGCGGCGCGGTCCCAGGCCCGCATCGACGCCCGAGACCCGGCAGGCCCATGACTGGGGGCAGGTTGCAGAGCTCTCAGTCGAGACCGGGCCCGTGGAGTCGGTTGCCGCCGATGCGGCCGCCGCCGACACCGGCCCCTACGCGCCCTGGCGGCCCGGCGCGGTGCGCGTGCCGGGGGCGGTCGAGCATCCGACGCCGCTGGTGCAGTCCGCGGCCATGGCGGCCGTCCCTCATCCGGCGCCGGCCTGGCGCCCGATGCTGCCCGAGCGCGTCGTGACGGACGGCCTGCTCTCCGACGCCCAGCTGGAGAGCGTCGTGCTGGCGGGCGAGGCCCATGACCGCCATCTTGCGGCGGAGTACCGGATCGGCTCCCATTGGGAGAC
>JAJEAZ010000154.1 GCA_022824105.1 Alphaproteobacteria bacterium | reverse complement strand
GCCTGAAGCTCCAGCGCACGGACGCAGATTTCGCGGGGATAGACCGGGGCGTGGCAGACGGAGCCTTTCTGGAGGCACTCGTCCGTGATGAGCACATTCTTCCGGTTGAGATACAAAATCCGGAACTCCTCGACCTCGCGGTGTCCTGCGAGGGTGCGGCAGTACTCGATCACCTTGTCGTAGCTGCCGAGCGACGGGCGCACGGTGTCGGGCACTTCGGCCCTTGCCATGCGGATGCCGAGCGCTTCGGCGGCCTTGAGGGCGGCGATGGCATCTTCCGGCAGGCCCCGCACGGTGCGCAGCCGGTCTGGCCTGGCGGCGAGTGTGCGCGGCGCGGTGCCGAACGTGTCCAGCAATGCGCGGGCGAGCGCCTCGGCATCGTCCACCGACCGGCGCCCGGAGAGCAGCACCTCCAGCAGATCGCGGTCGTCGACCGCCCCGCTCCCGGCGCGCAGGAAGCGGGCCCGGAGCCGGCGGCGGCCCGTGGCCTGCCGGATCGAGGCGGGGCCGGCGGGCAGGTCGTAGAGCGGCATCTCGTCGAAACCCGTCGCGGAATCGGGCATGGCGACGTCCTCCAAATGAGTGGAATCGAAGCGCCTCGCCCCGGCGAGCGGGACGGAGCGCCATGGCGAAAAGGGCAATGCTGGCGCGGAGAGCGCCCCGCCGGATCAGTGGGCCGGAACCTCCGGCGCAAGGGCGGGCGGACCGAGCGTGACCGCGACGTCGCCGCCGGTGACGGCGATCGTGACCGTGCGGTCGGGCGGCATCAGCCAGAGCAGGTCGGTCCAGACTGCATTGGCGATGGCGCGCTTCTGCGCCTCGTCATCGGGGACTTGCGGAGCGGGCGCCTCGGCGGCGGGCATGGTGGCGAGCGTCATGGCTGGGGCCTTCCTCGATTGCGAAGGGTCCCGGCGCGCGGGGGCGCCGGGACGGCTTCGGGGTGGATGGAGCGTCGGGAGCCGGTCAGGCGCCGCCCGCTGCGCTCTCGGCGTCGGCGAGGGTCACGGTCACATCGGGTCGGCGGATGCGGATGTCGACGGCGCGATCGCCCGGCACGAACCACATCAGCTCGCGCCGGACCGCCTCGGCGAGGGACTGCCGGCAGGCCTCGTCGTCGCTGAGCAGCAGCCGCGTCGCCAGGTGCAGCGCGTCTTCGTCGAAGCGGTCCTTCTGGGTCTCCCAGCTGTCGGCCTCCACGTCGTCCGAGGGCGAGAAGAACGCGGCCCGGAGCAGCGCGGCCAGCTCGTGTGGCTGGAGCGCGCTGTCCCGGGTCACCAATGGCAGCGTGTCGTCGATGTGGCTCCAGGCCTCGCCGGCGAACGCCATGTCGGCCGGAATGCCGATCGTGCGGCAGCGTCCGGCTGCGGGCCGGACGGTGAGTTCGATGCGGATCGCGGCGGGCCTGGACGGCAGCCGTGCTGCTCTCGATGCTGCCCGCTCGGGCAGGGGCCAGTCCTCGATCCGGAGCCATTCGCCGTCCCCGAAGGCGAGGATGGAGATGGCCGTTGCCCGGTCGAGCCCGTCATACCAGCCGTAACCTTCGAGCCGGCGGTCGGCCTCGAACAACCGCGATGCGAAGCCCTCCCGTTCGGCGGCGCGCCAGAGCGCCTGGGCTTCCGGCGGCTCGGGGTCGCAGTCCATGACCAGGGCATCGCGGCCGGCGTCGGAGAGCTTCCCTGCCTCGTGCCAGTCGTTGCAGTCGGCGAAGCCGGGCCGCCAGGGCCTCAAGACGGCGGGCGGCAGCGCGATCTCGATGCCGTCCTCGCGCGCCCGCTTCCAGTCCTCGAAGACCGGGCGCGGCGAGGGATCGGCGGCCATGGCCCGGTAGACCGCCAGCCGGGCGGCTTCGCGCATCTCCTTGAGAAAGGCGTTCTCCACCGCCTCCTTGCGCGCCGGCAGGACCAGTTCGAGTTCGGGGCAGTCGTCGACATCCGCCAATACGCTCCAGGTCGCGCCGTGGACGGTCTCGACGGTAGGCAGGCCGGCGGTCAGGGTGAGGCCGAAGAAGTTGAGGTCGGGGTCCCTGTAACCGTCATGGCGGCCCTGGAAGACGCCGAAGACGAGGCCCTGCCACGGCTCGGCATGGACCGCGCCGTCGAGGAAGGCATGGCGCGGCAGTTCTTCGGCGGTGGAGCCTCCGTCCGTTCTATCCTCGAACACGACCGGCAGGGGGTAATGGCGGGCGGCAGCCTCGGCTGCATTGCGAATCGCAGCGATGGCTTCGGTGGCCTCGAACGAAATCGCCGTCCCACAGGGATAGGGGGCCTCGTCGTGGGCATGCACCCCGGCGTCGGCCTCCCCGAGAAAATGCTCGGGTTCCAGCTCGACGCGCCAGCTGGGCACTATCTCCCCGTCCAGCGAGCGCGGCCTCGACGACACCGTGCAGTTGCGCCGCGCCAGGCTGGCGAAGCCGAACCCGGCGGCGTCCTCGCGCTCGACCAGCGCGTCGTCCCAGCCGTTCTCGCCGAAGCTGAGCAGCACGGCGGGATCGGCAATGCCCGCGCCGTCGTCGGCGACGGTGACGAGGTGCGGCATCTCGCTCGTCGTGGCGGCGATTTCGTCGGACCGGGCGGCGGGAACGGAAACCGAGATGCGCACACGTGTCGCGTCGGCGCGGCGGCTGTTCTGCAAGGTCTCGGCGAAGATGTCGGCGAGGGTTGCGGCGTAGATGCGGGTGACCCGCTTCACGGCGGTTTCGTGGATGCGGGCGCGGATCGGCCGGTTCATGGACGGACCTCCATGCAATTGCGAAAACGGAAATGCCCCGCCTGGCGGGAGGGTGCCGGGCGGGGCGTTCTGCGGGGGCCTGCGGTCGCCTAGTGGACGCGGCGGAGGAACTCGGGGATCTCCATCGGGTCCGGCGGCGCGTCGTGCCCGTTGACCGGACCGGTCGCCGCGATGCCGTCCGGTCCGCCCGCGACGGCCGGGTCGGGTTCGGCCTCCCCGCTGTCGCCGGCATCGGCGTCCGGACCGGGGTCGACCGTGTCGGCGGCGCCGTTGCCGGCATTCGCCGTCACGTCCTCCGACGGCTCCGGTTCGGGGGCGGGCTCCGTCGCATGGCCGTTGCCGGAGGGCGCAGCCTCCGCCGGATCGGTGCCGGGGTCGGCAGTCGGTTCCGCCGGCTCCGGGGTTGCAGAGGTCCCGGCGGCTTCTGTCGCCGTTTCCCCGTCACCGCCGACCGTCCGGCCGGTGTCGAACGCCGTGAAGCCGGGCGGGACCCAGGCGAGCGCCCTGGCGTGCATCGCGGCGCTTACCCCGACCGGCGGATCGCCGGCGGCGAAGGCCGCCTCCATCGCTTCGGCCAGCGCGGGCTTCTTGTACTTGGACCGCGCCGACGCCCAGTTCAGGCCGAACACCGTGCGGGCGATGTCGAGGACGCGCGCCTTGGCGATGCGCGACCAGTA
>JAJEAZ010000724.1 GCA_022824105.1 Alphaproteobacteria bacterium | reverse complement strand
GCACGAGCCGGACCGGGGCGATGCCGGGCACGGCCTCGGCGCGGGCGAGGATCGCGGACGCCGTCTCCGCGGCCGGCGCGCTGATCGTGAAGAGGTCGCCGTCCGCGTCCTGGCCGCCGCGGGTCACGGCGTCCGGCGCGTCGGCCCAGAGCGCCGCGAGGCGGGAACGGATCGCGTCGGAATCGAGCGGGGGCATCCCCTCCCCGGTCGTCTCCGCCGGCGCAAGCGGCAGGGAGGCCGTCCGCCAGAGCGTCAGGTCGCCTTCGTCGAGCCGCGCCTCGCCGGTCCAGGTCCCGATCATCTGCTCGGCGGCAGCCTTCCCCATCACGGCGTTGCGTCCGTTTTCGGGAACGAGATGCCGCCAGACCGTCATTGGGCGCGCCAGCAGATCCTTCGCCTGGGGCTCCGGAAGGGCGGGTTTCCTCGGCAGGTGGCCGGACAGCGCGCAGCCCGAGGCCTCGGTTCGCCAGCCGATGACGCGGGGCCACCATGCGTCCAGCGCCTGCGTGCAGGCCGACGCGAACGCGCCCGTGGGGATCGCGACGGCGACCATTTCCGGCGGAGGGGGCGTCGGGGTCTCGAACAGCGCCTGCACGGCCGGCCCGACGAAGAGGAAGCCTGCAAGAAGCGCCGCAACCCCGGCTCCAAGCGCGCCGACGAGGCGGACCGGAACGCGCCGGGGCGGAACGAAGACGGGGGTGCCGGCGGCCGGCTCGACGTCGTGGAGCGGGACGTCCGGCGCGATGCGGGCGAGGCCCTGGATGAAGGGGCCGCGAAAGGTGTCCTCGGCAACCATGCCGGGACGGACCGGCGTCCAGCGGACGGCGATGCCCGCGACGTCGGTCACGGAGAGATGCTCCTGCAGCGCGGACAGCGCCTCGTCGGCATCGTCGAACGTCCCTTCCGGGCCGGGACGCGGCGTGACGCGGGCGGCGGTCTCGCCGCCCCCGTCGTCTTCGGTTGTGGCGACGTCGGCCACCGCCATCCAGAGCAGCGGCACGTCGTCGGGTTCCGGAATCTCGGCGATGAAGGCCCAGGGCCCGGAGATCCCGGGTGCGAGACGGGCCAGGCCCGCCGCCATGGCCAGAAGCAGCGAGCCGCACGGTTCGTCTTTCACGCCAACGAGCCGTGCGCGGCGGTCCGGAAGGCGCAGGACGGAAGGCGCGCCCGCACGCAGAACGGGAGCTTCGGGACCGGAGGCCGTCTCCCAGGTCAGTCCGGCGACCAGCCGCGTGCCGTCATCCGCGGCGAGGCTCGCCGGAAGGGGCGGCACGATGACCGGCAGATGCGCCTGCCCGTCCTGGGGCCGATCGCCGGCGTCCGCCACGGTCCCTTCGCCGTGCGGCCCGCCCGGAAGCCCGTCGCGGAAGGCGCCGAGGGCGTTCATGCCCGGTCTCCCGACGGAATGAGGGTGGGCCTTACCAGAACGATCATGCGCACCTTGCGGCGGGTCGCCTCGGTGCTGCCGCCAAGGCCGAGCCGACGCATGATCCCGACGCCGCTGTCGGCGCGGACCGCCACGTCCTGCTCATAGCCCGAGAGCACCAGGGTCTCGCCGGCGGCGAGCACCGTCTCGTTGCGGATCGCGCGGTTGTCGACGGCGGGTAGCTGAATCGTGCCCGTGCGCGCGAGAACGTCCGCGTCGAAGCCCCTGAAGGCGCGCTGGCTGAAGGTGAGCGCGAGCTGGATGCGCCGGCCCTCGACCAGGCGCGCCAGCGCGGTGATGGAGAGCCCGGTCTGCAGCTCCCCGATCTCGTACTCGACCGTCGGCGGGTTGTTGTCGTCGCCCCGTTCGGTGGTGACGCTGCGGATGTAGCTGCGCTCCTCGGTGAGCGCGATCGGCGTCACGACGCCGGACTGCGCGACCGAGGACGCGAGACGGTAGTCCACGACCGCGCTGTCGCGCGCGAGCGCCTGGAAGGAGATGCGGTCCGCGCCCCGCGAGATCACCAGCCCGCCCGCCGCGTCGCCGGTCGCCGCTGCGACAAGCCCGGCGCTGAACTCCCCGGCCGTGGCGGTGGCGTTGAGGCCCACGCCGAACTCGTCGGCCCTGTCGCTGTCCACGAACAGCACCGCGACATCGAGCCCGATGCGCGTGTTCGCCGTCGCGACGATGTCCTGAAGCACCTCGCCCGCCGCGTCCTGGACGGAGGGCGGCCCGAAGATCTCCACGCGACCGGATTCCGGAGCCAGCGTGACCCTTGCCGGCGGCGGCGCCAGCGGCGCGAGCCGTCGTTCCAGGTCGGCCCAGGGATCGAGCGATCGCGTGGTCGCGATGCTTGGACCGCCGACGCTTTCCGCGCTGTCCTCGATCTCGGTGGTGCCGACCGGCAGCGGGACCCGCCAGGTCCGCCGCGTCATGCGATCGATGGTGATCACGGTTCCGTCGTAGGACCAGGCGACGTCCATGCGGGCCGCGAGGCGGTCGAGGAACGCCGAGAGCGGGCCCTCGTAGCCGTGGACCGTCATCCGCGTGCCGATCGGCACCTCGACGACGCCGTCCTCCAGCACGTATCGTGTCCGGATGTTGACAGGGATGCCGCTGGCCGCCGTGACGGACTCGGCGACAGCGCGGACGTCGGACTGCCCGGCCAGCGAGAGGCTGACCCCTCGCGCGCCCTCGAGCCTGCGAGGAAGCGGCGTGCCCGAGACCGCGCCCCGCGCGACCTCGACGGCCGATCCGTAGAACGGTCGCTCCTCGCGCAGGATCTCGCCGCGCTGGACGGCGCGGAGTCTCACGCGTTCTGCCGCTGTCAGCCTCCGGCCCTCGTCGAGGCCGTCCCCGGCGTCGGACCGGATCCCGGCATCGCAGCCCTGCAGGGCCAGCGCAAGGCCAAGCAGGGCCGGCAGGACCAAGCGACCGGCGTTCACAGCGGTCCTCCGAGGCGCAGGACCTGGTTCGGGTAGAGACGCACGCGCGGCGGGACGCCGTCGTGGCCCATGCCGCGGATCAGCTCGGCTACCGCCGCGTCGAACGCGGCCTCGGCGCGGAACGCGACCTGAAGACGCCAGGCGTCCGTCGTGTCTACGATCACGGTCCAGCCCGCCTTCGTGCCCCAGCGCGTCAGCACGTCGGCCAGGAACTCGCCCTGCGCCGCGGTCCAGACCGGTGGCGGCGGCAGCGCCAGCTCCTCTTCGGGAGCGACGGTGCGGGCCGCAGTTGCGGCGTCGGGTGCGGTTCTTTCGGACCGGGCCGGTTCGGCTGCAGCGGGCTTCGGCTTCCCGAGAGACTCTCTAAGTCGGTCAATGAGGCCGACGCGGTCGGGAGGAGCTCCCGCGCCGGCCTCGCCTGCCCCGCCTTCGGTGCACGGCAGTTTCAGGGTGGACCCGATTCTCAGGCGATTCGGCGTCACGCCGGGATTCGCCGCGGCGATCTCGCGCCACCGGGAGGATTTCCCGAGCCGTGCGGCCGCGATCCCGCCGAGCGTGTCGCCGGCGGCGACCACGTGGCTGCACGACCGGGCCGACGCCTGGACTGGATTCGCAGTGGCCGCACGGCCCGCGCGGGTCTCGAAGGCCTTTCCCGTTTGGCCTTCCTTGGCGCTCGCGAGAATCACCGGGGGTGCCAGCCGCTCCCAGTCCGGGCAGCGTATCAGTTCGCCGCGATCAGCGGTTCCGGAGGAGTCGACGGCGGCCCAAGAAGGCGATGTCAGTGAGAGTGAGAGAAGGGCGACGCGGAAAAAGGCTTTACCGAACGACAATCCCTTGTATAAATCCCGCCATGAAACACGATTTCTGGTTGCCTCTGGGACTTGACGCGGTGTATACTCGGCTCTCGGCTCTCGGCTCTCGGCTCTCGGCTCGCAGGCTCGCAGGCTCGCAGGCTCGCAGGCTCGCAGGCTCGCAGGCTCGCAGGCTCGCAGGCTCGCAGGCTCGCAGGCTCGTAAGCGATCGGTACAATATCGTCGATTAGTACAGCCGTACTTGTCATCATGTCCGCGACGTTA
>JAJEAZ010000229.1 GCA_022824105.1 Alphaproteobacteria bacterium | reverse complement strand
GCGGACGAGACCGTGGACGCCGAGGGCCATGTCGTGGCGCCCGGCTTCGTGGACGGCCACACCCACATGGACGCGCAGCTCTTCTGGGACGAGCTCGGCTCCTGCTCCTGCTATCACGGCGTCACCACGGCGGTGATGGGCAATTGCGGCTTCACGCTCGCCCCCTGCCGCGAGGCCGAGGCGGACCTCGTGTTCCGCAACCTGGAGCGCGCCGAGGACATCGACCGCAACGCCATGCTGACCGGCATCGACTGGAGCTGGGAGACCTTCCCGGAGTTCATGTCCGCCGTGGACGCCGCGCCCAAGGGCATCAACTATGCCGGCTATATCGGCCACGCCGCGCTGCGCACCTATGTCATGGGCGAGCGCGCCTTCGAGGAGGAGGCCGGCGAGGACGACCTGGGCGCGATGGAGGCGCATGTCCGCGAGGCGGTGCGCGCAGGCGCGCTCGGCTTCTCGACCTCGCGCAGCCCGAGCCACCTCACCTCCGACGACCGCCCGGTGGCGAGCCGGGTGGCGGCCTTCTCCGAGGTGCAGCATCTCGTGCGCGCCATGGGCGATGAGGGCGCAGGCATCTTCCAGCTCGCCATGGAGCGCGGCGGCGACAACGAGATGATGGCCTTCTACCAGAGCCTCATCGACCTCTCCGCCGAGACCGGCCGGCCCGTCACCTTCGGCTCCCTCAGCCGCAAGGAGAGGCCCGGCCAGTGGCGCGCCTTCTACGACCTGATCTCCGAAGGCAACCGCAACGGCGCCAATGTCTTCACCCAGGTCCATGCGCGCGAGATCAACACCGTGCTCTCCTTCGAGACCAGCACGCCGTTCGACAGGCGCGAGGTCTGGCGGGACATCCGCGCCTTGCCGCTGGAAGAGCAGAAGCAGGCCTTCGCCGATCCCGAAATGCGCGCCCGCCTGATCGAGGTGGCGAGCCGCGAGCATGAGGGCGAGGCCGTGGTCGGCGCCGAGGCCCGCCCGCCGGAGTGGGACATCTTCTTCTGGATGGACCGCATCAGGCTGCCGCACCGCTCGCTCGCCGAGATCGCGGCCGAGCGCGGCGTCCACCCGGCGGAAGCGATGGTCGACATCGCGGTGGAGCACGACCTCAAGGCGTTCTTCCGCCAGCCGATCGCGAACGAGAACCTTGACGACGCGCTGGAGCTGATGCGCCACCCCTATGCCTGCACGACCTTCTCGGACTCGGGCGCGCATGTCTCGCAGATCGTCGATTGCTCGCTGCAGACGCACCTGCTGAGCCACTGGGTGCGCGAGCGCGAGGAATTCACGCTGGAAGAGGGCGTGCGCAAGATCACCTACGACACCGCGACCCGCTGGGGCTTCCACGACCGCGGCCTGCTGCGCGAGGGGCTGAAGGCGGATATCGTCGTGTTCGATCCGGAGCGGATCGCGCCGGCCATGCCGGAGGTGGTGCATGACCTGCCGGCGGGCGCCAAGCGGCTGAAGCAGTATGCGGTGGGCATGAAGGCCACGGTGGTGAACGGCGTGCCGACCCTGGTGGACAATGAGCCGACCGGGCGCCTCGCCGGGCAGCTTCTGCGCGGACCGCTCGCCGCCTGATGCGGATCGAGCCGTTCCGCGCGGCAGTCGATGAGGCGGCGCTCGACGACCTGAAACGCCGCCTCGCCCGGACCCGCGAGCCCGTCTGGCCGGAGGGCGGCGGCTGGGAGTTCGGCATCGAGCGGGAGGTGCTCGCCGACACGCTCGCCTACTGGCGGGACGGCTTCGACTGGCGCGCGGTCGAGGCGCGGCTCAACGCCTGGCCGCAATTCCGCACCGAGATCGACGGCATCCCGATCCACTTCATCCACACCCGCAATGCCGACCCGGACGCGCCGGCGCTGATCCTGACGCATGGCTGGCCGGGTTCGGTGCTGGAGTTCCTGGACGCGCTGCCGGCGCTCTCGGCGCGGGCGCATGTGGTGGCGCCGCACCTGCCGGGCTACGGCTTCTCCTCGCCGACGAGCCGGCCGGTCTATTCGCGCGAGGTGGCCGGCCTCTGGCGCCGGCTGATGGCGGCGCTCGGCTATGAGCGTTTCGTGGCCCAGGGCGGCGACTGGGGCTCTCTGGTGACCTGCTGGCTCGGCTACGACCACCCGGACGCGGTGCGCGCCATCCATCTCAACATGCTCATCATGCGCCCGGACCTCGCGCATCTCGAAGAGCCGCTGGACGAAGCGGAGAAGGCCTGGATCGGGGCCATGCGGCGGACCGTCGATCTGGAAGGCGGCTATCTGCGCATACAGGCGACCAAGCCGCAGAGCCTCGCGGTCGGCCTTTCGGACTCGCCCGCCGGGCTCGCCGCCTGGATCCTGGAAAAGTTCTACGCCTGGCCGGATGCGGCCTCGCAGCTCGACCGCGACCTCGTGCTCGGCAATATCGCGCTTTACTGGTTCACCAACACGATCGCCAGTTCCGCCTGGATGTATGCGACGGTGCTGGACCGCAGGCATTTCATGCTGCCGGCGGGCGAGCGGATCGCCGTGCCGACGGGCATGGCGCATTTCCCGAACGACACCTACCCGATGGCGCCACGGCGCTGGCTGGAGCGGATCGCGCCGGTCGTGCGCTGGACCGACATGCCGCGCGGCGGCCATTTCGCCGCCATGGAAGAGCCGGCGCTGTTCGCGGAGGAGGTGCTGGCCTTTCTGGACGAACTGGACGGCTGATACCAGCGGTCGTTGATAGGAACCGATGGTCCCGGCTGCCTGAAAGCCCCTCTCCCGCTTGCGGGGGAGGCCGGGTGGGGGTCGCTTCCGCGCCAGCGGAAGCGGCGGGCGAAGCCCGGCAAATGCCCGCCGAGAGACCCGCCCCCAACCCCTCGCGCCGAGCGGGAGGGGAGCACAACGGACCACCCCCAGGACATGGGTCCTGCATTGCGCTCCTTGGTATGAGGCGCGCGGGACCCGCAGCGGCCGGGGCTGGAAGACCGCCCGCCGCCTCACCACATTCCGGGAGAGGCCGGGATTCACAATGCCCGCCCGTCATGGAGGCCGTTGCCATGCTCATCGGGGTGCCGAAGGAGACCAAGGACCACGAATACCGCGTGGGACTCACGCCCGACAGCGTGAACGAAGCGGTCCTGCACGGTCACAGCGTGATCGTGGAGCAAGGCGCCGGAGCGGGCATCGGGGCCGACGACGCCGACTATGTCGGGGCAGGCGGCGAGATCGTCGACACCGCGCGGGAAGTCTTCGAGCGGGCGGAGATGATCGTGAAGGTCAAGGAGCCTCTGGCCGCGGAGCGCGCCATGCTGCGCGAGGGGCAGGTGCTCTTCACCTACCTGCATCTCGCCCCGGACCCGGAGCAGACCGAAGACCTCGTCAGGAGCAAGGCGGTCTGCATCGCCTATGAGACCGTCACCTCGCCGGGCGGCGGCCTGCCCCTGCTGGCGCCCATGTCGGAGGTGGCGGGCCGGCTCTCCGTCCAGGCCGCGGCCCATGCGCTCGAAACGGTCAATGGGGGCAAAGGCATGCTGCTTGGAGGCGTGCCCGGAGTGTCGCGGGCCAAGGTGGTCATCATCGGCGGCGGGGTGGTGGGCACCAACGCCGCGTATATCGCGATGGGAATGGGCGCCGATACCTGGGCCATGGACCGCTCGGCCGCGGCGCTGCGGGCGTTGTGGCGCCAGTTCGGGAACCCGCTCGACACCGCTTACTCCACCCGCACCGCGATCGACCGCCACGTCACCGACGCGGACGTGGTGATCGGCGGCGTGCTCGTCCCGGGCGCGGCTGCCCCGAAGCTCGTCACGGAAGACATGATCCGGCGGATGAAGCCGGGCTCGGTGGTGGTCGATGTCGCCATCGACCAGGGCGGCTGCTTCGAGACTTCGCGCCCCACCACCCACAGCGACCCGACCTACATCGTGGACGAC
>JAJEAZ010000621.1 GCA_022824105.1 Alphaproteobacteria bacterium | reverse complement strand
GCAGAGCGACGGAGAGATCGACGCCTTCGTGCGCGAGACCGTCCAGAGCGCCTACCACCCTTGCGGAACCTGCCGGATGGGCGCGGACGACATGGCCGTCGTCGATCCGGAACTGCGGGTTCGCGGCATGGAGCGCCTGCGGGTCGTGGACAGCTCGATTATGCCGGCGATCACGACCGGCAATCTCAACGCGCCGACGATCATGATTGCGGAGAAGGCGGCGGACATGATCCGCGGCCGGCCGCCCTTGCCGCCCTCCGGCGCCTCCTTCTACACGGCGCCCGACTGGCGGACGGCGCAGCGCTGACGGATCGGTTCCGCCTACGGGCCCGCGTCGATCTCGATGGTGCGGGTGCGGACCTCGGGCTCCGGGCGCACGAGGTCTATATGCAGAAGGCCGTTTTCTGTATGCGCCTTCTGCACCTCGATGCCCTCGGCCAGCACGAAGCGGCGCTGGAACTGGCGCGCCGCGATGCCCCGGTGCAGGAAGACCCGCCCGTCCGGCTCCTCGCTCTGGCGGCCGCGCACGATCAGCTGCCGGTCCTCGACCGAAATCGTGAGGTCATCGCGGGCGAAGCCCGCTACCGCCAGCGAAATGCGCAGCCTGTCAGCGCCCGTCCGCTCGATATTGTAGGGCGGATAGCCGTCTGCCGACGCTTTCGACACCGAGTCCAGCATCTGCTCCAGGCGGTCGAATCCCAGCAGCAGCGGGCTGTTGAAAACCGGCATTCGCGACATGGCGCTGCTTCTCCTCAATACCAAGCGAGACGCGCATCGGCCGGACCCGAGCATTGCGGCGTCCGGGCGCATTGGTATATGGGAGACGGGAGAGGGAGTGCAAGCGCAGCCCATGACCGATATTCCCGATACGACCGATCAGCCTGTCCCTTTCACTCTGGACGGCCGCGAGGTGACGGCGCTGCCGGGGGAGACCATCTGGCAGGCGGCCGCGCGCCTCGGCACGGTGCTGCCGCATCTCTGCTACGCGCCGGAGCCCGGCTACCGCGCGGATGGCAATTGCCGCGCCTGCATGGTGGAGATCGAGGGCGAGCGGGCGCTTGCGCCGTCCTGCCTGCGCCATCCCGAGGCGGGCATGGCCGTGAACAGCGCCGGCGACCGGCCGGAACGCGCCCGGCGCATGGTGCTGGAACTGCTGCTGGCGGACCAGCCGGCGGAGGTCCATGACCCGGCGTCTCGCCTCGGGCACTGGATCGCCGATGCGGGCCTCGAAGCCGGGCGGTTGCCCGGCCGCGAGGCGCCGTCGGAAGATGCGAGCCATCCGGCCATGGCGGTCAATCTCGACGCCTGCATCCATTGCAATCTCTGCGTGCGCGCCTGCCGGGAGGTGCAGGTCAATGACGTCATCGGCATGGCCGGGCGCGGCGCGGAGACGAAGATCGTCTTCGATTTCGACGACCCGATGGGCCACTCCACCTGCGTGGCCTGCGGCGAGTGCGTGCAGGCCTGCCCGACGGGAGCGCTCATGCCGAAGACGGCGCTCGACAAGCCGCCGCCGGACCGCCGGGTGGACAGTGTCTGCCCCTATTGCGGCGTCGGCTGCCAGATCACCTATTCGATAAGCGGGGAGCGCCTCGTTTCGGTCGAGGGCCGCGACGGCCCGGCCAATGAGCAGCGGCTCTGCGTCAAGGGCCGTTTCGGGTTCGACTACATCTCCCATCCGGAGCGGCTGACGCGCCCGCTGATCCGGCGCGATGGCGCGGCCAAGGGCATGAATGTCGATCCCGCCCGGCCGCTGACCCATTTCCGCGAGGCGAGCTGGGAAGAGGCGCTGGACAGGGCGGCCGCCGGGCTCCGGGAAGCGAAGCAGGCGCACGGCCGGCGCGCGCTTGCCGGCTTCGGCTCCGCCAAGGGCTCCAACGAGGAGGCCTATCTCTTCCAGAAGCTGGTGCGCACCGGCTTCGGCTCCAACAATGTGGACCACTGCACCCGTCTCTGCCACGCCTCCTCGGTGGCGGCGCTGCTGGAAGGCATCGGCTCCGGCGCCGTCACAGCGACCTTCAACGAGGCGAGGAATGCCGATGCGCTGATCGTCATCGGCGCGAACCCGACCGAGAACCACCCCGTTGCCGCCACCTATTTCAAGCAGGCGGCGAAGCGCGGCGCGGCGCTGATCGTGATGGACCCGCGCGGCCAGGCGCTGAAACGCCACGCGACCCACATGCTGCAATTCCGCCCCGGCCGCGACGTGGCGATGCTGAACGCGATCATGCACACCATCGTCGCCGAGGAGCTCTACGACCGCCAGTATGTTGCCGCGCACACGGCCGATTTCGAGGCGCTGAAGGATCATCTTGCCGCCTATCCGCCGGAGAGGATGGCCCCGCTTTGCGGCATCGACGCCGAAATGCTGAAGGAGGTCGCGCGCGTCTATGCGCGGGCCGGGCGCGCGATGATCTTCTGGGGCATGGGCGTCTCGCAGCATGTCCACGGCACCGACAATGCCCGCTGCCTGATCGCGCTTGCGCTGATGTGCGGCCATGTCGGCCGGTCCGGCACCGGCCTGCATCCGCTGCGCGGCCAGAACAATGTGCAGGGCGCGTCCGATGCAGGCCTCATCCCCATGATGTATCCGGACTACCGGCGGGTTGCGGAACCGGACGCGCAGGCCCGCTTCGAGGCCGCCTGGGGGGTGGCGCTCGATCCCGAGCCGGGCCTCACCGTGGTCGAGATCGTCGATGCGATCCACAAGGGCGATGTGCGGGCCATGTACATCATGGGCGAGAACCCGGCCATGTCCGACCCGGACGCGACCCATGCCCGCGAGGCGCTCGCGAAGCTCGATCATCTGGTGGTGCAGGACCTGTTCCTGACCGAGACGGCGATGTTTGCCGACGTCGTGCTGCCGGCCTCGGCATGGCCGGAGAAGGACGGCACCGTCACCAACACCAACCGGCAGGTGCAACGCGGACGCAAGGCCTTCGATCCCCCTGGCGAGGCGCGGGAGGACTGGCGGATCATCCAGGACATTGCGCGGCGCATGGGCCTAGACTGGAACTACGCCCATCCAGGCGACGTCTATGCCGAGATGGCCGGGCTGATGCCCTCGCTCGACCATATCGGCTGGGAGCGGCTGGAGGCGGAGAGCGCCGTCACCTACCCGTCCGACGGGCCGGATCATCCGGGCCATCCGGTGGTGTTCGCCGACCGCTTCCCGACCGGGGACGGCCGGGCGCGGTTCGTTCCGGCCGACATCGTGCCCCCGGCGGAGGAGCCCGATGCGGAATTCCCGATGGTGCTGACCACCGGAAGGCAGCTGGAGCACTGGCATACCGGCGCCATGACGCGGCGCGCGAGCATGCTGGACGCCATCGAGCCCGAGGCCACAGCGAGCCTTGCGCCGGCGGACCTGCGCGCCCTCGGAGTTGCGCCCGGCGACCGCGTGCGCGTCGAGACCCGGCGTGGCGCGATCGAATTGACGGCGCGCATGGACGGCGCCGTGCCGGAAGGCCTCGTCTTTGCGCCTTTCGCCTATGTCGAAGCGGCGGCGAATGTGCTCACCAATCCGCAGCTCGACCCCTGGGGCAAGATCCCGGAGTTCAAATTCTGCGCCGCCCGGGTTGTGCCGGCCGGGGAAGGGATCG